>JBKBUA010000042.1:5071-8446 GCA_046290845.1 Thermodesulfovibrionales bacterium | reverse complement strand
AAGGGAATGTAAGGGTTCTCTCTAACCCGAGAATAAATATAATGAATGGTCAGACTGCCCTACTAAGCGTTGGACGCAATGTAAACTTCATTTCGAGGGTTGAAACCACTACCACAGCAGGGACGACTGGAACGGTACCAACAACTACCTTTACGGTCCAAACAAGCAGCGTACTATCTGGTATTATTATTGGACTCATTCCTCATGTGAACGATAAAGCCGAGATCTCCCTGACAGTGACACCAATAGTCTCTGACCTTGTGAGACTTGATGACAGGACCATTGGAAAGGTTGGAGAAAATACAATCCAGATATCTCTTCCAACTGTTGACCTGCGGGAATTAAGCACCACAGTGAAGGTCAACAGTGGTGATATTATAGTAATTGGGGGATTAATACAAAACAAAGAAAAATTCCAGGATAATCAGGTGCCACTTTTGGGTCACATCCCACTCATTGGACATCTGTTTAAGAGTAGAGAATCAATAAAAGAAAGTAGCGAACTCATAATAATGCTTGCACCGAGAGTGGTTAATTTCTGACTATGGCCACAATGAGACTCGGAGAATTATTAAGAGCAAAGGGACTTCTGACAGATGCTCAGTTAAATGTAGCAATGGCACAGCAGGCCATAACAGGAGACCTTATTGGCGATACATTAATAAAGTTAGGATTTGTTTCTTCTAAGGAGATAGCCCAGGCCCTTTCAGAGCAGGCTGGCATTGAATTCGTGAGTCTCGACGGTTATTCTTTACCTGAGAAGGCCCTTCGTCTCGTCTCAAGAGAGATAGCTGAAAGGACAGGTTTCCTACCTCTCGATGTTGAAAATGGTGTTTTCACGATCGGTATAACCAATCCAAGCAATATACTCGCCATTGATACAGTAACCAGGATAAGCGGAAAACCTCCAAAGGTCTATATGGTCGATTCAGAGAGTTTCTATGATACCCTTGAGAGGTCATACTATTTCCTGGAGCACCCAATACATCAACGCATAGACAGCATCATCAATGAAATGAAGAACATCGAGTCACCGTCAGCAGCAATGGTCTCCTCGCTCACAGATCTCTTGATCATGGATGGCATTCGAAAAAATACCACTGACATCCATGTAACCCCTGCTTCAGAAACGGTGCATGTCCTTTATAGGATAGATGGAGTTTTGCAACACGCCCATTGTCTACCCAAAAAGGTACAGAGCGGGATAATTTCAAGGATAAAAATCCTGTCACAGCTTGATATAGCGGAACAACGGCTGCCTCAGGACGGTTCTTTTTCCTTTTCTTTTCTCAGTAAGAAATATGGCATGAGAGTCTCTACTGTACCCACGATATATGGAGAAAATGTCGTTATCAGGATCCTGGTTGGTTCTGGACCATTGTTACGTGTAACTAACCTTGGCTTTGATGAACAGGATACGGATAAACTACGCCTGTTATTCTCTAAGCCCTATGGCATAATCCTTATCACAGGCCCAACAGGTAGTGGTAAGACAACAACCCTCTACGCTGCTTTGCGAGAGATAAATCTTCTTGAAAAAAATGTCCTCACTGTTGAGGACCCTGTAGAATATAAACTGAGCATGGTGAAACAGACAGAGGTGAATGAAAAGGCTGGGTATGACTTTGCCCTCGCAGGGAGGAACTTCATGAGACAGGACCCTGATGTTATGCTTCTCGGAGAGATAAGGGACGAGGAGACGGCAAAGATCGCAATAAGGTCCTCCATCACAGGCCACCTTGTACTAACGACACTACATACAAATGATGCGGTGACAGCTATCCCAAGGCTTATAGACCTTAACGTTGACAAATATCTTTTGTCATCTTCACTTCTTGCTGTTATAGCACAGAGACTCGTCAGAAAAATATGTCCGAGTTGTAAGAAAGAATATCATCTTACCGAGGAAGAAATTAAAACCTTAGGCATGCCTGAGCTGGCAGGGAAAATCCAGAGGGCATTCAAAGGCATGGGTTGTTCCGTCTGTCATAATACCGGATATCTTGGAAGAACTGCGATAGGAGAGATACTCATAGTTGATGACACTATAAAGGAATTGATCTATTCAGGTGCTTCAGTAAAGGCCATAAAAGATGTGGCAATAGGAAATGGAATGAAGACGTTACGAGAAAATGGAATACAAAAAGCAATAAAGGGCATAACAACCTTCAGAGAAGTTGTGAGGGTTGCTGGATAATGCAATTCTTTTCCTATAGGGCAATTGACGAAACTGGTGAAGTCGTAAAAGGTATTATAGAGGGTACGGATGAAAATTCTGCTCGTGACAGTATCACATCAACAGGGCTACACATAATAAACATAAAAAGGTCTAATGAGTATATAGCTTCTATCTCGAGAAGACTTTTAGCAAGAAGGATAAAGCGAAGAGACATTATCGAATTTGCCAGTAACCTCTCCGTTATGTTGAGAGCAGGTATCCCTTTATTAACAGCCCTTTCCGATATAGTGGATACAACCGAGAATAGATACTTCAGACAGAGATTAATCAATATCAGGAGAATGGTAGAACTTGGTTCAAGATTCTCTGACGCTATATCAGCTTACAAAGAGATATTCCCTGATATCCTCGTGCGCCTCGTCATTATAGGAGAGGAAACAGGAGGCCTTGATAGGAGCCTTTCTGATGTGGCAACGCATCTTCAAAGAATGGAGGAAATGTCAGCTTCAATTAAGAGGGCGCTTATATATCCTATCTTTGCTATAGTAACAACCACAGGTGCTCTTCTTTTTTGGCTGACCTATGTCCTTCCAAAGGTTATAACAGTTTTCAAGGAAATGGGCATTGTTCTCCCCTTACCCACAAGGCTTCTTATACATATGAGTAATTTCAGTCGATCCTATTGGTATTTGATATTGATGAGTCCTGTGGCACTGTTCGGGATGATAAAAATATTAAGACAAAAAAAAGAAACACGATATTATATTGATCTTGCGAAGATTAAACTACCTGTAATGAAGCACATCATCTATAATAAACTTCTTGCCTTATTCTCGGAGCAATTGAGAATCCTTACAATAGCTGGCATCACTATAAACAGGTCCTTTGAAATAATAGCAAACGTAATTGGTAATGATGTCTTTACAGTAGCCATTGAGGAGTCCTCCCAGGACATTGAGGCAGGAAGCCGAATATCTGATGCACTAAAGAAACACAAGGTCTTTCCACCGATTGTGACGAGAATGGTTTATATTGGTGAGACAAGTGGTACCCTGGATGAACAATTTGGCTATCTATCAGATTATTATTTAAAAAGGCTTGATGATGTGTCGCAAAAGCTTGGTAAGATGATCGAGCCTGTTGTTATAGGATTTATAGGGTTAATATTTGCATTTATTATAATTGGTCTTTTATTC
>JBKBUA010000042.1:3321-4976 GCA_046290845.1 Thermodesulfovibrionales bacterium | reverse complement strand
AAGCTTGGTAAGATGATCGAGCCTGTTGTTATAGGATTTATAGGGTTAATATTTGCATTTATTATAATTGGTCTTTTATTTCCTGTATATGACCTAATAACAAAACTGGGGAAATAATGGACATTTTAGAGTTCTACGGATTAAAAGAAGACCCATTCGGGTTAACACCTGACCCGGCCTTTTTTTTCCCCTCAATCGGACATAACGAGGCCTTACAAACAATGAACTATGTAGTAGAGCAGAGGGAGGGATTCTGCCTCGTGACAGGAGAGCCGGGGACAGGGAAGACGACCTTATTAAAGGTTTTCAAAGACTACTGGAAAGACAAGGCAGAGATAGCCATGATCCTGACCCCTCGACTTTCACCTGAGGAGTTCCTTCTCTCTGTCCTTGAGGACCTAAATGTAGAACTGCCCAGTAAAGGTAAAACTGAGATATTGAAGGCCTTCAGAGACTTTCTTATAGAAAAATCTCAGATGAAAAGGCCTGTTCTCATAATAGTTGATGAGGCGCAGAACCTTCCTGACGAGACGCTCGAAGAGTTGAGACTGCTTTCAAACCTTGAAACTGACAAGGACAAACTCTTGCAAATAATCCTGATCGGTCAGCCCGAGCTTGAAAAAAGGTTATATAAAGATAATCTGAGACAGTTAAATCAGAGGATAACTGTAAGGGCAAGACTGGAGCCATTCTCTGGCAATGAGACCTTTGAATACATAAATTATAGGCTGATAAAGGCAGGGAAGGGATTTCTAAAGCTGGATGATAAGTTAGCAAAGCCCATCCATAGGTTTTCCTCCGGGATACCGAGACTCATAAATATACTAACATCGAGGGCGATCATGTCCGCCTATCTCGAGGGAAGCAATATTGTTACTATCAAGCATGCAAGATATGCCATAAGGCATCTCAAGGACCATATCCCGGAGAAAAGTCATTATGTCATGAGAAGGATGATTTATGCTACCATTGTTCTTCTCCTTATTGCCGGGACTATGGGATTTTATTTGCTGAAAACAGGATATAAAACTCTGTATATAGAAAAAGAATACGGTGTCGTTAAAAAAACACCTCCTCAGCAACCCTCACAAACAGTAGAAGATAAAAAAGAGACCGGTAATCTTACTGAACCGATTCAAAAAAACATGGAAGAACAGAAAAAACAGAAGAGGTATGCTGTGGTTGCGGTCAACTCCGCCAATCTAAGAATAGAACCAACATTGGATTCTGAAAGGGTCACCTGGGCATCAAAGGGTGTTACTCTCGAGATTGTGGATGAGTTTGTGGAGACTTCTGGCAAGAAATGGTATAAGGTAAAGGTCTCAGACGGAAGGGAATGCTGGATAGCCGATAAGGTTGTGGCTGTAAAGACAGTCACGGATGATTAGTAATCGATTGCCTTACTTTCTCATTTGGCCCCTATTCTATCAAGACCGAGGACGCCTCTGGCGTCCCCTAATTGCTTCAATCTCAGGTAATATTCTCTCGCCTTTTCATAATTACCTTCTTTTTCATAAAGGAGGGCTATATTGAAGATGGCGTGTCTGTTGTCAGGCTCGAGAGTCAAAGACTGTAACAGGTAGCTTTCTGCTTCCCTGACATCCCCGAGTTTAGCAAGGACTATTCCCATATTAATAAGGCCAGGCACATAGTCA
>JBKBUA010000042.1:1958-3223 GCA_046290845.1 Thermodesulfovibrionales bacterium | reverse complement strand
TTTTTTGATTTCAATAGCCATTCGAAGATAGACCTTCGCCTCCTCGTTTGAGCCTTGCTGAATAAGGATGGAAGCTATATTATTCATAACCCTGTAATTCTTAGGCTCTATCCTTAAGATCTTTTTATAACTGTCAAGGGCCTTTGAGTAATCCCTTTTGGCTTCATAGCCTTTTGCCAAGTGAAGGTAGAGGTCTTTTTCGGATGTATCCTCTGCAGTTTTTTCGGTCCCCATTTTTTTCTCGGCTTCATCTAAATTTTTGAATTTTGGATCTTGAACTACTTCCAGCACAGACTTTTTTTGAGGCGACTTTTTCTTAGGCTCAACCGTGCCCCTTTTTTTATCCTGGATGTCCTTTTTTTCAGACTTTTTCTCAGGCTGTCTTGCCTTAGCTATCTCTGATGGTTTCTTCTGCCTTTCTGTTAAGGGTTCCTGATAGGGCTTTATATCGAGAGTTGGTTGGGACTGGGTCTGCTGTTTTCTTTGTTCAATCGCTATGTTCTTTTGCAACCCGCTCTGCCTTGCGCCCCCTTTAATATAAATTTCTATCAGATAGACCGTGGCAAATCCGGCGCCCATCAGAACCACCGCAAGAATCGTGACAACGGCTAATAGCCTTTTGTTAGATTCTTTCTTTTTGAGAGCAGATACAGTGCTCTTTAGCCCCGGAGGTACCTCTTTGCCAGGATTAGGGTATTTTACCTTTGAAAGTAGATCTGACAGGAGGCTCATGTATACCTATTCAATGGCAGCATTATCCCTCACACTGAAAGAAAGTGTTGGGTGAGTAACCAGTGACGGGTTGTGACCATCGGTCATTTGATGTGGTTTTTTTGTTTTTACTGATGGTTTATGGCCATCGACTGATGGCTGCTTTTTACCTTCTGCCTTCAGTATATTAAATACCTTCCATGAATAATCAATTCTTTTACCTCTACTTACTGCATTATAACAACCTACCGCCTCCCAGGTATATTCATATCTATCAATGCACAACTTCAGGATCCTTGAGCCTGACATTACATTATAACAGGGGTCTGACAGTAGCCTCTCTGTATCAAGTCCCATATTCGAAACCCATGAGGAGTTAACCTGCATTAAGCCTAAATCAACAGAGCCGTTTGCATTCCTGTTAATCGCATTCGGATTCAGATTAGACTCCGCCTTAGCAATGCTTTTAAGAAGGATGGGGTTTATCCCGAAGACCCTTCCTGCCTCGTCAAAGCAGAAGGCATTCGAGACTGAAGGCATAAGGAATAAACAGC
>JBKBUA010000042.1:0-1859 GCA_046290845.1 Thermodesulfovibrionales bacterium | reverse complement strand
TGGGGTTTATCCCGAAGACCCTTCCTGCCTCGTCAAAGCAGAAGGCATTCGAGACTGAAGGCATAAGGAATAAACAGCCGATCAACAACCCTAAAATCCTCATCCTATAATGAAATATACCAGAAAATACTTGACAAATCAAGCAATTTGGTATACCTTAGACTAAGGAGATAACATGGCCACAGCAGCATTATCAGGGAAAAAGATATATACCTACGAAGACATAAATTCCCTGCCAGAGGGTAATTATGAGATCATCGACGGCGAGATGCGAGATATGACACCAACAGGATTTTATCATGGAGATTTAGAAGGGGCTCTTTACGAACTTATTAAGAGACAGTTAAAAGACAAAGGGTATGTCGCCGTAGGAGAGGTTGGAGTTGTAATATCAAGAAATCCCTTCAGGCTCAGGGCCGCTGATGTAGTCTATATAAGCAAAGAAAAATCTCCTGAAAGACCAAAAGGTATGCTTGAGATTGCTCCAGACCTGATAGTAGAGATATTATCTGAAGACAATACAGCAAAGGATATAAATGACAAGGTTAAGGACTACCTCTCAATAGGCGTGAAAAAGATTGTGCTTGTTGATCCATTTACAGAAACAATCACAGTTTATCAGCACGGGAAGAAAGAAGCAGGTTATTACAGCTTTGATGACGAATTTGAATTGATAGATGGGCTCATTGTAAAACTTAAAGGAATAATTTAATATGGGATATGCGATACCAATAGAGGTTTACAACAGGCTTGAGGAGAAACTCGGCAAAGAGACCGCAGCTGTGGTTGTCGAGGCGCTCCAGATTTCTATAAAAGAGGCGATAAAAGAAGGCAGGTCAGAGCTAAAGGCAGAAGTCTCAGAAGAACTTAAGAAAGAACTCGCCACAAAGTACGATGTGGAATTAGTAAAAAAAGATGTGGACCTTTTGCGCAAAGATATGGACCTTTTACGCGAGGAAATGCTTAAAGAGATAGCCCTTTTACGTGAGGAAATGTATAAAGAGATAGCCCTTGTCAGAAAAGACATGAAGATAACAACCATAATTATCATTGCCGTAATTGTCCTTTTAAACCAGAACTCCCTTGAGTTTCTGGCAAGGCTGTTGGGATTGCTGAAATAAAGGTAAAAAGGTTTTCGTTACAGTTTTAGCGATAATTTACGATATAAAAACAGAAGGCGGTGGGCTAATACGCCATTCATATAAGGGTTATTACGACGAGGCTGGGTTTCGGCCTCTAAAAAATAAAGCAGGAGGTCTAAAATGACATAGCAGAAGTGCGGAAGGTGCAAAGAGAATCAAAGCATTTTTAGATGGCACATAAATTGCATCTAAATTTTAAGTTTTGCCGAAAACACTACCCATAATGGGATAAAACACAGGAGGTGTAATAATGAAAATCATTAGAGGTCAAAAGGGTTTTACCCTCGTGGAGCTGGCGATAGTCCTCGTGATTATCGGGATAATCCTCGGCGCGGTGCTTAAGGGACAGGAGTTGATTAACAATGCGAAGGTAAAGAGGGTTTACAACCAGCAGAGGGAAATATTAGCTGCAATGTACACTTATTATGATAAATACGGAAAGTTCCCTGGCGATGACAATACTGCAAACACGAGGCCTGGTTGGGGGGCTACAGGCAATGGCAATGCAGATGGCAATATAGGTACAGATGGAACCTATAACTTTGCATGTACTAACACAACTGCATCCGAAACCTGTTATCTCTGGGAGCATCTGAGACTGGCAAATATAATTACAGGCTCTGGCAGGCTAAACCCTAAACATGCCTACGGAGGATCAATAAGCGTCTCATATGATATAACTGCACCTCCAACATCAATCTCAGGTGCTAACTGGAT
>JBKBUA010000041.1:9599-14909 GCA_046290845.1 Thermodesulfovibrionales bacterium | reverse complement strand
AACTTCTGTTCAGCCTTTTTTCTTATTGAACAGGTATTGAAGATTATCACATCGGCTTCCTTTGGGTTAGTGGTCATAGAAAGGCCCTCCTGACTCAGCACACCTGCTATCTTTTCCGAGTCATGGACATTCATCTGACAACCAAAGGTTGTGAGGTAAAACTTTTTCATTCAATTATTATAAATCATAAATGTCTATTTGAGGAAGGGTGTGATCCTATCCTATAGGCACATTCAAAGTAAACAGTCCACTGAAAAGTCTCTTCAGCCCTGCTACATCAACAGTTGATTCTCCTTCGACCTTGAGAAACAACGAGGTCTATCCTTTCTGCTCCATCTGAGTTATTAAAGATTGTGTCAATAACAGATGGTATCGAAAGCCCGACGGCAGCTATTGCTGCTGATTTAATAAATTCCCTTCTCTTCATAGTTCCTCCTTACCTACTCAATAAGATCTTTCTTATTTTATCGGTATATACCCTACCCCTTCTCATCATCTGAAAAGGCTACCATATCTTAAATGGTTCTGGTATAAAGGTTATGATGAATATTATCATAGCAAATACGCCTGTAAGTATTCTTCTTCTATCGAGGGGCATCTCCCAGTAGATGACAGGCGGGTGTCTTAGTCCGAGGATAACCATCAATACAGCCCATATCAACCATCCCTCCCAGAAAAAGATACCTAAGACAAGTAGCAATCCTACGAGTATTCTGGAGAGCAGAACATGCCTGGTCCCTAAAAAGGCATAGGCTATATGTCCACCATCTAATTGACCGACAGGGATAAGGTTCAACGATGTAACGAAAAGGCCTATCCAGCCAGCAAAAGCTATGGGATGAAGTAGTATATCATAGCCGTCAGGAGTAATTCCGAGTATCAGCCTCGATAGTAAGGAAAAGAGGATTGAATCACCAAGACCAAGGCCACCTTTTGTCTCCGAAACCGAGACGACTGAAGAGAGTTTAAGTCCTATCGATGAGGCAGCAACAGAGAGGGCAAAGCCTGCTATCGGCCCTGAGGCACCGATATCTATCAGTGCCTTTCTCGTTACGATGGGTGATTTCATTTTTATGAAGGCACCGAATGTCCCTATCAGTGATGGTGCAGGGATAAAATATGGAAGGGTTGCCTCGGTGTGGTGTATCTTTGAGGCGATGTAATGGGATAGTTCATGTCCAAGAAGGATAATCATAAGGGACAGGGAGAAAGGGAGTCCTTCGATAATCCTCCATGGCTCGGCAATTATATTTATACCCTTCTGAAATAAGGAGCCAGCAACAAGGGTTGATATGAAGGTTATTATGAAGAGTATTAAATGGATATAAGGGAACCTCTTCATCTGACCACTTCACCCCTTAGATCATAATCAAAGGCCTCTTTTATCCTAACATTCACGAAATTACCTACCCCTAACCCTTCACAATTCTCAATAATAACAACCCCATCTATTTCAGGTGCCTGTGAATAAAGCCTCGCTATGGAGAAATCATCGTTTATCTCGTCAACAAGTGCTGTGTAAAGGCGTCCAACTGTCTCAAGGTTCTTTTTCAGGGAGATACGGGACTGAAGACTCATTATATCTGATCTCCTCCTCTCTTTTATCTTCTTTGGAATCTGCCCCCTGAGTCTTGATGCCTTAGTGCCCTCTTCTTTTGAATATATAAAGACACCCAATCTGTCAAACTCCATTTCCTCCACGAATCTCTTGAGCCCCTCAAAGTCTTCCTCCGTCTCACCTGGGAAACCTACTATCATAGTTGTCCTCAATGTTATCCCCGGAATTTCCTCTCTTAGCCTCTTAATAAGTTCTGAATAAAACTTCTTATCTCCCTTTCTTCCCATTGCCTTTAATATCTTATCCTCAGAGTGCTGAAGAGGAATGTCGAGATATTTACATATCTTTTCGTTTTCTGCAATAGTTTCGATGAGTTTGGAGTTAATACTGGTGGGATAAAGATAGAGAAGACGCACCCAGAAATTACCACTTATGGATGTTATATCCTTCAGAAGAGAAGATAGGTCGTATCTATTAAATTCCCAACCATAACTGCTTATATCCTGGGCAACAAGGATCAGTTCCTTTACACCTGATAAGACATATTCTTCCGCCTTTCTGAGGACATCCTCAGGAGCATAGCTCCTGTAGCGGCCCCTAATTGAGGGAATCACGCAGAAGGTGCAGCCCCTATTACATCCTTCGGCTATCTTGATATAGGCGTAAGATGTGAATGATGAGGGAGGATGAATAAGGGGCATTTCGTTTTTTTTCAATAACCCTGTCTTTACTGTTTTTTTACAATACTCTACAATCCCTTCCTCTTCACCCACTCCCCATATTGCATCTATCTCGGGTATCTCCCTCATCAGCTCCTCTCTATATCTTTTTGCAAGACATCCGAAGACGAGGAGGCTCTTACCATTTCTCTTTATGTCTTTTAATCTCAGTATCTCCTCAATCGATTCCTTCTTTGCGTCTTCAATGAAACCACAGGTATTTATGAGGACAATGTTAGCCTCATCTAAATTCTCTGTATTCAAAAAACCTTCTCTTTGCAGAAGATTACCGAGGTTTTCAGAATCAACGAGATTCTTTGGACAGCCCATAGTAATTATGGACACCTTATTATTTGCTCTCATTTCTCTTCCTGATAAGGTGATATAAAAGAAGATAGCTGATTACCGAGGAGATAAGTCCGATAAAAAATGTGCCTATTATAAAGGGCTTAAGCAGGGGACCGAGTTCAGAAAGGAGCCTTGACATGGTTAGGTCCTTCCAATCCACCGCTGGTAAAATTTTATCCATTCCGAGCAGTCTGGCACCAACAAAGGTGCTGAAGGTATAGATAGGTATTATTGTCCATGGATTTGTTATATAGACACCTATTATAGTGACAAACTTATTAAGTCTGAATAGATAAGCACAGATTATGCCGAGTATTGTATGAATGCCTAAAAAGGGTGACATGCCAATAAAGACGCCTATTGCAAAGGATAACGAGAGCCTTGCCGGAGACTCTTTTATGCTTAGTATAAGCCTCAGTTTTTCCCTTATTGCCAATGCTGATAGCCCTCCGACCTTAAGGGTTTTTCAATACCTCTTTCATCTACAAAAAACCTTCCCTGTCTTGTTATTTCTCCTATACAAAATAATGCATTTGTCCCCTTCACCTCGGTTGATGTGAAAAGCAACTCGTAGTCCTCACCGCCTGCTAATGCAAACCTATAGGGGTCAAGATTCATTATTGAACAAACCTTCCTCAAGGCCTTCGAAAGAGGTATCTTATTTAGATAAATCCTTGCCCCAACCTTGCTTTCATCACAGAGTCTGTTAAGGTCTATAAAAAGGCCATCGCTTATATCTATCATTGCTGTTGCTCCCTTGATATTATGAGAGGACACATCTGTCAATAGATGTCTCCTTATTAGAGGATTGACCATCCTCCATTCCAGCCCCAGTCTTAAGAGACCTTTCTTTATACCTTCTAATTCCTTAGACATTAAAGCCTTATCCTCTAACGGAATCTGCCTCTTAAGTTTTCTCAGTATCTCGAGGCCACAGGCAGAGTCACCGAGATTGCCTGTCACATATATCCTGTCCCCTGGTCTTGCACCTGAGCGAAGAACAGGACTTTTTGCCTTTCCTACAACTGTTGCTGCAACAACTACCTCTTCTGAGGCTGATAGATCGCCTCCCGCGAGAATGATACCATATCTTTCTGATGCCTTCCTTATGCCCTTAAAAAAAGAATCAACAAATTCTTTATCTGTATCCCTTCTCATGGCCAGATCGAGGATTAGGTATTCTGGTGTACCTGCCATGGCATATATATCACTTACATTTACCGAGATTATCTTGTACCCGAGCTGGAAGGGTGTAGTGTAGGATAGATCAAAATGGATACCCTCGATCATCATGTCTGATGTGAGGAGGAGTTTATCCTTTAAAGGGGCTATTATAGCGGCATCATCACCGATGCCTGCTATAAGCCCCTTCCCTTTTTTTCTGAATCTTTCCCTTATTTCTCTGATAAGGGACAGCTCTCCAACATCGCTTAATCTCACTTAATCTTTAAAGGAACTCCTGACCTTTTCTTAAGGGCAACCTTAAGCACATCATCCATGGTGTCTACAAAGACAAATTCTATATCCTTTTTAACATACTTTGGGATATCCTCAAGATCTTTTTTGTTTCTCTTTGGAATTATTACCTTTTTTATTCCCATTCTCTTTGCGGCAAGGGATTTCTCTTTCAATCCACCTATGGGAAGCACCCTTCCACGGAGCGTGACCTCTCCTGTCATGGCCACATTCTTATTCACAGGAATACCTGTAAGGGCCGAGGCTATGGCGGTCGCCATTGTTATGCCAGCGGATGGCCCATCCTTTGGTATTGCTCCGGCAGGTACATGGATATGGATATCTGTCCTTGAGAAGATATCGTCCTTTATGCCCAATTTCTTGGCCCTCGATCTTATATAACTAAGGGCGGCCTGGGCTGACTCCTTCATGACATCTCCCAGTTGACCTGTTAATGTCAATGCACCCTTACCCTTCATCGTTGTTGCCTCTACATAGATTATGTCTCCACCTGTTTCTGTCCAGGCAAGACCTGTGGCAACACCTATCTCATCCTTCTCCATCTCCTCTTCAGGCAGGTACTTGGGAACACCGAGATACCTGTGAAGATTCCTGGTCGTAATGAAAAATTTCTTGGGTGCACCCTCGGCGATCCTCTTTGCTACCTTCCTGCATAGATTGGCTATCTCCCTCTCCAGGTTCCTGACGCCAGCCTCTCTCGTATATTGCGTAATGAGTAATTGTAAAGCAGCATCTGTAACCCTCAAATTCCTCTTTGTGAGGCCATGTTCCTCAAGTTGTTTTGGTAAGAGATAGTTTTTGGCAATACCGAGCTTTTCCTCTGTAGTATAACCTGAGAGATAGATCACCTCCATCCTGTCCCTGAGAGGGCCTGGTATAGTGTCAGCGAGGTTGCCCGTTGTTATAAACATCACATTTGAAAGATCAAAAGGGACACCCAGGTAATGGTCCACAAAGGCATTGTTCTGCTCTGGGTCAAGGACCTCGAGTAATGCTGATGAGGGATCGCCTCTAAAATCCATACCAATCTTATCTATCTCATCGAGCATAAAGACAGGATTATTAGTTCCTGCCTGCCTGATGCCCTGTATAATCCGTCCAGGCAGTGCACCAACATAGGTCCTCCTGTGTCCCCTGATCTCTGCCTCATCCCTTACACCACCGAGAGACATCCTCACAAATTCCCTTCCGAGAGCCCTTGCAATTGAC
>JBKBUA010000041.1:6630-9500 GCA_046290845.1 Thermodesulfovibrionales bacterium | reverse complement strand
TCAAGACGTCTGAGTTGCTTTTCAGCCTCCTTCATGACCTTCTCAGGCATCTTTGCCTCTTCTATCTTCTTCCTGAATTCCTTTATCTCCTCCGCCCTTTCATCTATCTCGCCCAATTCTTTCTGGATAGCCTTGAGCTGTTCTCTCAGGAAATATTCTCTCTGTGTCTTGTCTATTTCACCCCTCGCCTCTGTCTGTATCTTCTGCTGAACAAGAAGGAGTTCGACCTCTCTACTTAGGATTTCGCTTACCTTCTTCAGTCTCTTAACAGGGTCATCAATCTCCAGTATCTCCTGGGCCTGCTCTGTCTTAAGACCCAGGTTGGATGCGACAAGATCAGCAAGCCTTCCGGGGTCACTCAGATTCTCCACAACAACCATAATGTCAGGAAGTATTGCCTTTCCAAGTGAAACAGCCTTATCGAGTTGCTCCTTAACAGTCCTGATCAATGCCTCTATCTCAATGCTTATCTCTTCTATCTTCTGGTCAGGGAGTCTCTCTATAGTAGCCATAAACATTGGTTCTGTCTGGGTAAAGCTCAGTACCCTTGCCTTTGCGAGACCCTGAACGAGTATCTTAACCCTGCCATCAGGAAGTTTGAGCATCCTCATTATTATTCCAACCGTACCAACAGTAAAGAGGTCATCAGGGCCTGGATTCTCGATGTTGAGATCCTTCTGTGTAAGTAGCATGATCATTCTGTTTGAATTCAGGGCATGATCAATGGAGCGAATTGACATCTCTCTTCCCACAAAGAGGGGCAGTATCATATACGGGAAAACAACAATATCTCTTATCGGCAACACAGGCAATGTGTCGGGTATTTCAATCTCTTTTTCATCTTTCTGTTCGAGTTCTGCCATATCCAAATCAGTCTCCTCCTATCTCTCTATCTTTATCTTAAATACTTTTTCCCTGATCTTCGGCAGGGTAAGCTTTAAAACACCTTCGGAATAGATGGCCTTCCCAGCCATCGAATTCACCGCAACAGGCAGTCTTATTATCCTCCTGAAACTTTCAAAATTCCTCTCCATACATATATACCTTAATCTTCTTTCTTTCTCCATCTCCCTTTTGATACCCTCGATAATCGCAATATCTTCAAATACCTTAATCAAAATGTCCTCAGGGTTTATACCCGGGAGATCGATCTCGATTACAAGGTTCTCATCAGTCTCATAGAGGTCTAAGAGAGGCTGATCCATCACCTCAAATCTTAGATCATAAGTATAGAATAAACCCTTCAGCATGCTATCGATAAAGTAAGGTTTTAAGCCTTTACCTGATTTACCCCAATCTCTTGGATACCTCTCGGATATAAGAGGCAACCGAAACCGATAGTTCAGGATTTTTTAGAGCCAGATCTATCGTTGCCTTGAGAAATCCGAGTTTGTCTCCCGCGTCATACCTTTTCCCTTTAATAGGATAACCATAAATAGTCCTTTTCTTTAGTAGCTCTTGAAGAGCATCTGTTAGCTGTATTTCGCCACCTGCTCCTGTCCTCTGTCTTTCGAGGATCCTGAATATATCAGGTGTAAGTATATATCTACCTATTATAGCAAGATTTGAAGGCGCATCATCAAGGGCAGGCTTTTCAACAAGTCTCGTTATCCTGTGAATCTCGCCTTCCTTAACGCCATCAATGATACCATATCTGCTCACATCCTCCTTAGGAACCTCTTCAAGCGCGACAATGGGGCAGTCAAGTTCCTCGTACAGCTTTATCATCTCCCTCAACAGGTGGTATTCAGGGTCTATTATATCATCACTCAAGATAACAGCAAAGGGCTCATCGCCGACAAAGGGTCTTGCACAGAGAATAGCATGACCAAGGCCAAGGGCAACCTTCTGCCTGATATAAGCAAAGTTCACATGGCTCAGCTTATTAATCTCCTCGAGGAGTTTCTTTTTCCCGGCATTTTTTAATTTTTCCTCCAGCTCAAAGGCAGAGTCAAAATGATCCTCAATCGCCCTTTTGTTCTTTCCTGTAATGATTATAAACTCTTCTATTCCGCTATCTATAGCCTCTTCGACAGCATACTGAATCATTGGCTTGTCCACTATGGGAAGCATCTCCTTCGGAGATGCCTTTGTGGCAGGTAGAAATCGTGTTCCTAAACCTGCCGCTGGAAATATAGCCTTCCTCACCGTCATTCCCAATCCACCTCCTGAGCCTTAAACAGGATAATTCAGCCCTATGGCCTATCTTACCACTTTACCCATTCACCGATTCACCGTATTACCGAGAACTATGCCAGACCCAGGGCCTTCATAATCTTCTTTCTCTGCTTATCCAGTGTCCTCTGTCCCTCCTCGAGTGTCTCGATTATCTCCTTCTTTGCGCCCTCAGAAAGTTCAGCGCCTTTCTCTATTATATCCTCTGCCCTTTCCTTGACATCCCTCGCAAACCTGTTGACGCTTTCAATTGTATCCTCAATGATCTCTGCAGCCTCCTTCCTAACCTTTCCAACTGTTCTCGAAATATCTCTTCTTGTCTCTCTGCCTGATTTTGGTGCATATAGCAATGCTATTGCAGCACCAATCAAACCACCAATGATAAAGGCACCTCCAATTCTAACCTCTTCCCTCATAACGACCTCCTTTCCGATATATTCAGCATAATATTGTTTTTACTTTATGTCAATTCTTTTTCTATTTTTAAGTTAACAGGTATCCTTATTGGCCTGAGTTCATTGTTTACACATACCAGAATGGTTCTCGCCTCAACAAGAACTTTTTCATCCTTAAAAATTTTCTGGAAGAAATGGAGTGCGGAGAAACCTATCTTCTCTATTCTCGTTGCTACCCTTATCAAGTCCTGGTACCTTGCTGGTGCCTTATAGTCCATTTCAACACGGGATACAACAAAA
>JBKBUA010000041.1:2197-6531 GCA_046290845.1 Thermodesulfovibrionales bacterium | reverse complement strand
GATACCGAGGTCTAAGAAAAATTCTGTTCTTGCCTCTTCGAGATGTTTGAGATAATTCGCATAATAAACAACCCCACCGCAATCGGTGTCATGATAATAGATCTTCTTTTCTAAATAAGATTCTTTCATTGACCTTCCACTCTGAGGACAAAATAAATAATGGTTTATTCTAACATAAAAAAGGAGGCAATCCTAACTTTCTTAATAGGTGAAGATAAAATTCCCTTCACCACTTCACCCATTCACCAGCTTATCGGTTATAATATCAAATGAAGAAATTTCCAAGGCTTGTTATAGCAGGTATAAGAGGTGGTACAGGTAAGACCTTACTTTCCCTTTCAATTGTTGCATCTGCAAGGTTTAAAAAGGGACTGAAGGTAATCCCCTTTAAGAAAGGACCTGATTACATAGATTCAGGATGGCTTGCAAGGGTTGCCGAAAACCCCTGTTATAACCTCGATTCCTTTTTTATTCCTGAAGATAAGATAAAATACTCCTTTTTTAAACACTTTAAAGGCGACATCGCTATAATTGAGGGTAACCGAGGCCTCTTTGACGGGATAGATGCCTCGGGTTCTTACAGTACTGCAGAACTCTCAAAATTATTGAAGGCACCTGTAATACTCGTCATTGATTGTTCAAAGACAACGGCAACGGTAGCTGCCATGGTGCTCGGATGTATAAATATGGACAGAGAGGTAAAGATAGGCGGTGTTGTCCTCAATCAGGTCTCGGGTAAAAGGCATGAGGCGGTTATAAGGGATGCCATTGTAAGGCACTGCCATATCCCTGTTTTAGGTGCGATACCAAGGCTTGAGACAGAACTACCGGAAAGACATATGGGACTTTTGCCCTATCAGGAACATCATGACGCTGAGAAAATCATATCGATAGTCAGAGAGATAGGCGAAAGATACATAGATATTAACGGTTTAATCACGGTGGCAGAAAATACTGAATTACTTCGAGACGATTTAGATCTCTCAGGTCAGGACAAAAATGCCACAAGGACCGTAAAGATAGGGGTGGTCAGGGATTCAGCCTTTCAGTTCTATTATCCCGAAAACTTAGAGGAACTCGAAAGACAGGGTGCCGAGCTTTTAGAGATAAGCGCACTTTCTGAAAATCAAATGCCTGATATTGATGCGATGTATATAGGAGGGGGCTTTCCTGAAACCCATGCAATCGCCCTTGCAGAAAATAAGACCTTCCTCAACTCCCTCGGAAGGTCTATAAACAGGGGCTTACCTGTTTATGCCGAATGCGGTGGCCTCATGTATTTAGGCAAGGGGCTTTACCTTAATGAGAGGTTTTATGAGATGGTCAATATATTCCCTATCACATTTACAATCGAAAAGAGGCCCCAGGCTCATGGCTATACCATAGCAGAGGTCGTAAGGAAAAACCCTTTTTATCCTTCTGGCGTTACAATTAAAGGGCATGAGTTCCATTATTCAAGACCAATCTTGACAGAAAATAAGTCTCGTGGTTTAGATTATGCCTTCAGTATGAGAAGAGGGACAGGGATAGCAGAAAAAAAGGACGGTCTATTCTATCAAAATGTCTTTGCCACTTATACCCATGTCCATGCTTACGGTGTTCCAGAATGGACAGAGGGCATGATTATGGCGGCAAAGAGATTTCAGGAGATAAAGGAGGAGAAGAGATGAAGATGAAGCTAATAATTCATGTAAATGAGCCTGAAAGATGGCTCATTGCTCTCGGAAACATAACAAACTTTCTTAATGACGTGGGAGATGAAAATGCCGAGGTAATCGTCGTGGCCAACGGTGCTGGAGTAAAAGGATACGCTGGCGAACCTTTAAAGACAGAGGTTCAGGGGGAGGCTTGCGTAATCGGAGGGCCTGCACCAAATCTGTCAACCATGAAAAACCTTAGTAGCAGAGGCGTTATCTTTACAGCCTGTTCAAAGGCTCTGGAGGCACAGGGGATAAAGGCAGAGGAGATACCAGAATTTGTGAAGGTAATACCCGCTGGGATGACAGAGATGGTAAAAAGACAGATGGAGGGATTTGCCTATATAAAACCATGATGGCTGGATTAAAGGATAATATAAAAGCAGCACTTCTTAAGCCAGATTTTGACAGTATAGTCTCGATGGCACTAAAAGAGAAAAAGGTCTTCCGCATATTGATCTCCCTTGCCTACGACAAGACCGAATTAATATGCTGGAGGGCGATTGAGGCTATAGGAAAGGCTGCGGGTGCCTTAAAGAAAGAGGACCCTGACTTTGTCAGGAATATTGTCCAGAGACTACTCTGGTCCCTCAGTGAGGAATCAGGTGGCATAGGCTGGAGTGCACCGGACATGCTCGGGGAGATAGTAATAAATGCACCTGATCTCTTTCCTGATATTCCACCCATCATTCTTTCCTTTAAGGATGAGGAGAGCTTTCTTCCCGGTGTATTAAGGGCAATGGGAAGAATCGCTGAAGCAGGTATAAACGGACTCGACAGGAGTTTATGTCGTGATATAATCATTAGATCCCTGAATGATAAATCCCCTTTTGTCAGGGGTACTGCTCTATGGGCAGCCTCAATGCTCAAAATGATGGAACTAAAGGATAAGGTCTCGTCACTTCTGAAAGACGATGAATCTTTTTTATTATACGAAGACCAGGGGCTAAAGGAAATAAGTGTAAAGGAAATGGCAGGGAGGTTTCTGAAGATTGAGAATCAAGAGTAAGCTCGACCTGCTAACAGGCATAATAGTCATCCTGTTCCTTATAATACTTTCTGCTACTCTTATTCAGAATATGTTATAATTTTCAATGAAAAAGAGCATATTTTTCTCTCAGATAATTTTTCTTCTCTTTTTTAACATTTACCCATCTTTTGCAAATTCTTCCAATGAGGTAAAGGACATGAATCTTAAAAGACCTGTTCTTGGTATTGAGGTATCAAAGGCCCTCAGGTTGGAAGACATAATCGACAGGCTCCTCGATAAAAGGATCATCTATGTGGGAGAACAACATGCTAGATATGAACACCATCTGACCCAACTCGAGGTCATAAAGTCCTTAAGGGAAAAAGGGTATGATATTGCCATCGGGATGGAGATGTTCATTCACAGGAACCAGAAGGCCCTTGATGATTATATTGATGGTAAGATTGACGAAAGGGAATTCTTGAGGCGATCCCAGTATTTCAAGACCTGGGGCTTTGATTATGTTCTGTACAGGGATATACTAAATTTTGCTCGTGCTAACAGAATACCTGTAATTGCACTGAATATACCGAGGGAGATTGTCAACAAGGTTGGCCGATCTGGTATCGAATCCCTTTCGGAAGAGGAGAAAAAGGAACTTCCATCAGAAATGGATATGACTGATGAGGAATATAAGAAGAGACTGAAAGAGACCTTTGAAAAACATGAAGGTTCAGAAGATAGGGACTTCGAGAATTTTTACCAATCCCAGATAATATGGGATGAGATAATGGCTCAAAGAATAGATGAATACATGAAAGAAAATCCTTCAAAAAAGATGGTCGTCATAGTCGGCGGAGGTCACCTGATCTATTCTTCGGGGATACCGAAGAGGGCCTTTAGAAGAAACAACCTGCCCTTTACAATAATCCTTAACAATGATGATATATTCCAGGGTATCTCTGATTACATACTCTATCCCGAGCCTGTTGAGGCCCCTGAGACCCCGAAGCTCATGGCATTACTTAAGGACGACGAGGAGGGCGTAAGGATAATCGGCTTTTCTGAAAAGAGTGTCTCGGAAAAGGCAGGTCTCAGAGAGGGTGACATAATAGTATCCATTGATGGAGAGAAGATAAAGGCTGTAGAGGACGTAAAGATACTTCTCCTTTACAAAAGAAAGGGAGAAAAGATAAAGGTAGATGTCCTTAGAAGATTCTTTTTGATAGGCTGGAGACTAAGACAGTTTGAGGTAACTCTCTAAGATCTCTATTGACCTCATAATTGCCCCTGCCTTTTCTCTGCACAGTTTCATAGCCCTCTTGCCCATCTCAGTCCTTTCATCTTCAGAAAGCAACAGTCGTTTCAGATCATTATAAAGATTATACTCTGATGTCCTTATGGCAGCTTCATTTTTATAGAATTCATCAATAAATGGAAAGTTGCTCATATCATCTCCGCATAAGATCGGTTTTCCCCAGAAAGCAGGCTCTAAGGGGTTGTGACCACCCCTGCCTGAAAAACTCCCACCAATTATAGCGATATCACAGACACTGTAAAGAGAGGCAAGCTCTCCTATTACATCAACAAGAATAACACCTGTATCCCTTAAAGTAGCAATGTCTCTATCATCTATTCTTGACCTCTTGGTATATCTGAATCCATTT
>JBKBUA010000041.1:0-2100 GCA_046290845.1 Thermodesulfovibrionales bacterium | reverse complement strand
CAAGAATAACACCTGTATCCCTTAAAGTAGCAATGTCTCTATCATCTATTCTTGACCTCTTGGTATATCTGAATCCATTCCTTTTAATAATCTCTTCCACCTCACCAAACCTCTCAGGATGGCGAGGGGCAATAATTAAGGTCATATCTCCTATGTCCTTCTTAAGCCTCTCACAGGCTCTGAGGATCATATCTTCCTCCCCTTCATGGGTGCTACCGGCAAGGATAACAGGCCTGTGTAGTTGCCTCACCCAGTCATGTCTGTATTCATCAATCCTGATATCGAACTTGAAATTACCTGTTACCCTTATCCTTTCAGCAGGTGCTCCCAGGGTCTTTATCCTTTCACCATAGAGAGCCTCTTGCATACAGAAGAGATCAACAGCATCAAATATCCTCTTCATAAAAAAACGTATCTTCCTGTAACCTTTGAAGGAATCATCAGAGATCCTCCCATTCATTATCAGTACTGGTATGCCCTCTTTTTTAAGCAGACGAAAGAGATTGGGCCATATCTCTGTCTCTACGGATATATAAAGAGATGGCCTTATAGCCATGATAAACCTCTTAATCGAGAAGGGGAGGTCAAAGGGCAGATAAAAGATCAAGGCATTTCCTGAAAGCCGCTCCCTCGCAACCTTCTGGCCTGTATCAGTGACGGTTGTTAAGATTACTCTCACAGAGGGAAACCTCTTTAATATTTCCTGAACAAAGGGGACAGAAGAAATGGTCTCTCCCACGGAAACAGCATGAATCCATATAACCTTATACCCCGAAAATCCTGTTATCGAGTCAGTAGGCAAAAAACCAAGCCTTTCTCTAAGCCATGTCTTTCTCAAGTCAAGGGATCTTTTAAGATATTCAAAGGGGAGGAAAAACAAAAGCACTATTGTATAGAGAAGGGTATAGAATAAATAGAATAGTTTTTCGATCATGCCCGAAACTGTTCGATTACAGAATCATCGAACTGTAGTGAATAGAGCCTCTTGTAAAGCCCTCCCCTGTTAAGCAACTCTTCATGGCTGCCTGACTCAACTATCCTACCCTTATCGAGAACCACTATCCTCGTTGATCGCCTCACTGTTGATAGTCTATGGGCAATAACTATTACTGTTCTGTCTTCCATGAGCCCTTCGAGTGCCCTCTGAACAAGCATCTCCGAGGCTGAATCGAGGGATGATGTAGCCTCATCAAGGATAAGAATGGGTGGGTTTTTTAGGATAGCCCTTGCTATAGACAGTCGCTGCTTCTGACCGCCCGACAGCCTAACGCCCCTTTCACCAATAATTGTATCATAGCCATCAGGAAGTTGGATTATAAAGTCATGGGCATAGGCGGCCCTGGCTGCCATGATTATCTCTTCCTCTGTTACATCTGGACTTCCATAGGCTATATTTGCCCTGACCGTATCATTAAAAAGTATTATATCCTGGCTCACTATCCCTATCATTGATCTGAGTGAGCTTAATGTAATATCCGAGATATCTATTCCATCAATAAGTATCCTCCCCTCGATAGGTCTATAAAACCTCGGAAGCAGGTCAACAAGGGTTGTTTTACCCGCACCACTTCTTCCGACAAGGGCAACTATCTCTCCCTTTTTTATATTGAGGCTTACACTACTTATAGCATCCTCGTCAGTATCAGGATACCGAAAAGAGACATTATCATAGACTATTTCATCCCTGAAGGATTCAAGGTTTATCCTTCCCCTATCCTCAATCTCTTCCCTGAGGAGATTCTCGATCCTTTCCAGCGGTGCCCTCGCCTGTTGCAGTGCGCTATTTGCAGAGGCAAGCCTCCTTGCCGGGGTGTATATCAGAAAGATTGCAGCAAGAAAAGAAAAGAAATCACCTGCTGTTATTGACCCCTTAATAACGAGATTACCACCATAAAATAAAACAAAGGCTATACCGGTACCACCGACAAATTCCATGAGGAGTGAGGCTGCCTCGACCAGCCTCGTAGACCTCATCAACTCTCTGTAAAAGTCCTGATTTTTCTCTCTGAACCGCGATGCCTCTGTTTCCTCTGTGCAAAAAGACTTGATTATTTTATTTCCTGAGAATCCCTCTGTTATCATCTCTGTAAGATTAGATAT
>JBKBUA010000040.1:0-15121 GCA_046290845.1 Thermodesulfovibrionales bacterium | reverse complement strand
TCATCTACGAGTAAGAGATTCTTCATTATGAGAATATTAAGCAAAGGATATGCCATGAAAAAAATATAATAAAATCAGATAATTAATCTTGATAGATCTCCAAAACAGATCATTTTGAATGGTCTACTTTGAATAAGAAGTCTATTTCAGGTTATATTCTTTTAACTTTCTCTTGAGGGTCGAAAGGGATATACCGAGGGCTTCCGCTGTTCTTGTAAGATTTCCTGATAAGTTTTTCAGGGTATTCCTTATATGATTTTTCTCCATCTCCTCGAGGGTGATTATCTCTTCATCCGACCCTATCGGCGGCAAGGGATCTCTCGCAACCTTCGTACCAATAAGTTCTGATGGCCTTAAGGGTCTTCCTCTCTGGATGAGATAGGCCCTTTCGAGTATGTTCTTTAGCTCCCGAACATTTCCAGGCCAGTCGTATTCCATCAGTCTTCTTATTTCCTCTTTCTCTAAAGGCACCTCAGTACCTGCTATCCTTGTTAATAGATACTTACAAAGCTCAGGTATATCCTCTTTTCTTTCCCTGAGAGGAGGCAGATGGATCCTTATCACGCTCAATCTGTAGTAGAGGTCAGGCCTGAAATGCCTACCCAGAGATTCCTCGATATTGGTATTAGTTGCAGCAATAATACGGACGCTGACAGGTCTTATGGTCTCACTACCGAGCCTCTTAATCTTTCCATCCTCAAGGACACTGAGAAGCCTTGTCTGAAGATGCATTGGCATCTCGCCTATTTCATCGAGGAAGAGCGTGCCACCTTCAGCCATCTCAAAGATCCCCTTACGAGAGGTCATGGCACCTGTAAAGGCACCCTTTTCATAGCCAAAGAGTTCTGCCTCAATAAGGCTTTCTGGAAGGGTTGAGCAGTTAATGCTGATAAAGGCACCTTTCCTTTTGCTACTGTAATGAATCGCCTTTGCGACTATATTCTTCCCTGTGCCTGTCTCTCCTGTTATCAGCACTGGTGCATCTGTCTGTGCCGCTACACCTATGAGATTCCTTACCTCAGAGAGTTTCTCGCCTCCGATCAGGACAGCCTCTTCACTTTCCTTGCTGCTTCTGTAATCCTCAACCTGCGCAACCCTTTCAAGGACAAGGGTCCTGAGGGCGTTATCTATCGTCAGCTTTAGTTCTTCGAGCTCAAAGGGCTTGGAGAGATAGTCATAGGCACCTGACCTTATGGCCTTAAGGGCACCGTCAAAACTCGGATAGGCTGTTATAAATATGATCTTTGTCTGTTCATTATATCTCAGGATAGATTCGCAGAGGGTATAACCTTCCACATCTGGCAACTTCTGATCAAGCAACACTACATCTACTTTATGTTGCGAGCAAGTCTTTATTCCTTCTTCTCCAGTATGGGCCACCACGACATCGAGGAAGTCTTTAAAATAATCCTTAACACTATCACAGAACAATGGATCATCATCTATAATGAGAAGTGTTTTCTTTAATCTATCAACCATTTGATCTCCCTGGTAACAGGATATTAACTACTGTCCCTTCCCCTTTTTTGCTTTCTATCTCGATTGTACCTTTCATTAAGGCAAGCATCCTTTTTGCAATGACCAGTCCGAGGCCTGTTCCTCCTGGTTTTGTGGTGAAAAAGGGCCTGAAGAGGTTTCTGACCTGCTCATCCGTCATTCCACAGCCATTGTCCCTGACCTGTATCCTTATATCCTCAAGATATCGGGATATTGATACGGATACAGTCGGATCTTTCCTGCCGTTACAGGCATCAGATGCATTTGTTATGACATTCATTAATACCTGATGGAGTGCCCTCGGGTCTGCATAACAGTAACCGGTATCAGGCGAAATCTCCACTGACACATGAATACCCTTTTTAAAGAAATCATCTTTAATAAGGGTGAGGAACCTATCCATGAAGTCTTTCATATTAATATCCTGAGGCTCTGTTTTTTCATACATATTGTAATTTTTAAGCACCTTCAAGAGATATTCTATCCTTCTTATCTCATCAATGGATCGTTCGAGATATTTCTGAGTTACCGCCATATCAAATCTCTCAAGATTTTCTCTCAACATGGTAAGGGTCATCTTAATGGAGTTGATAGGATTTCCTATCTCGTGCCTTATACCCGAGAAGATATAACCCATATTGTTCATTACATTCACTGCCTCTGCTATTGATTCGAGCCTCATCCTTTCTGTGACATCGCGCTTTATAGCCACATAGTTCATTATCTTTCCTGCTGAATCCCTGACCGCAGATATGGTACATTCCTCATGATAGATTGTACCATCCTTTTTCTTATTTATTAATTTCCCCTTCCATACACCTTCAATCTTTAATATCTCTCGAACCTCACTGTAAAAATTCTCTCCCTGCTCTCCGCTGTCGAGTATATGGATATTTTTACCAACCACCTCATCCCTTGAATAACCCGTTATCTGCTCAAAGGCAGGGTTGACATACTGGATTATTCCCTTGACATCAGTAATTACGATTGCATCAGCAGCAGATTCTGCAGCAGAGGCAAGGCGGGCAAGATCTTCCTGGGCATCGAACTTTGAGATGGCCTCTCCAATGATATAGGACAAGGTCTCCATAAATCCTATGACATCCTGAGAAAATATTCCCTCTCTTTCATCGGCTAAGTGAATAAGTCCAATTATTTTTTCATGATAACGCACGGGAATGGCAGCAATTGACTTAAAACTACAGAGGGCGCAGGCACCCCGATATCTTTTCCTCTGTTCTTCATCAAGTCTGCTGATGTAGTCGACAAAATTGTGATAAACAAAAGAACCGTTTTCTGAGAGGACATCCATATCCTGAGGGTCATACAGAGATGTAATAGCTCTGATACATACACATTGATCCTTCTGTACAGAAAGAGGGCTCTCACAGGATATAAAATCTTCTGAGTAGCCGTCGTAGGATTCAAAGGGGATGTTGCCCTCCTTATCAAGTACCCTTATTCCTGCATGACTGCAACCACAGTGGTTTCTTATCAGTCTGACAGCCATATCAAGAAATTCCTTCCTCGTGTTGTTCTGTGTAAACATTTTGAGGAGTTTGTTAGTGTCCTGCATGCGGCGTTCTGCCTCTTTTCTCTCTGTAATATCCCTGACAATCCCAACAGCATGCCATATCCCGTTTATCTGGACAGAAGTAAGTGAAAACTCGACAGAAAATTCTATGCCCCCCTTTCTAAGGGCAACCAATTCAAGATTCTTTCCAATAAAAGAGCCCTTACCAGTAGACCTGAATTCTTTAATCCCCTTTCTATAATCCTCGTGAAATCTCTCAGGAATTATTAGCTTATAGAGGTCTTGTCCAATAGCCTCTTCCGCGGCATAGCCAAAAAGCCTTTCAGAGGAAGGGTTCCAGTAGGTAATCTTCCCTTCATTATTTATACTGATAATGGCATCAGGTAATGCATCTGCTATTAGGTTGAAATCTGCCACAGCATTAAGGTTATTTTCTCTGAGATCCATAGATTGTTACAGCATTCTTTTGCTTTTTGGAAACGTACAATGCTTCATCGGCAGCTTTAAAAATTTCCATATATGAACTAAATTCTTTACTTCTTGAGTCTGCAATGCCGATACTTATAGTCGGTTTAATCTCCACCTCATGAAAGTTTACATTATCGAATTCTTTTTTAAGTCTTTGAGCAAAGGCCTTTGCAGCTTCGGCATCAGCCTTTATCATAATACAGCCAAACTCATCCCCTCCAAGTCTGCTAATAATATCGTACTTTCTGCATACTTTTTTACAGATCATCGAAAAGGCTTTTAAAACCCTATCCCCATATAAATGTCCATAGGTATCATTTATAAGCTTCAGGTTATCAATATCAAAAAGTAACAGTGAAAAAATATCACTGTATCTAAGACTTTTCATAAACTCCTCTTCAAGCCTTCTAAAAAAAACAAATCTATTTGTGAGTCCTGTAAGTGCGTCCATGAAAGCCATTTTCTTTAATTCTTTGTTCTTTGCTTTTAGCTCCTTCGTCTTTTCGCTTATTTCCCTTCTTAAGGTTTCATTCCAGTCCGCAATCTTGTTATGTAATATCGAAAGCGTGATGATCTGGCCTACAAAGTTCGCCAATAATATCATCAAATTTACCTTATTTTCATCGAAAGACTCTAAGAGAGGGTGGCTAAAATTCATAACACCTATAACTCTTTTGCCATCTCTTAAAGGCACTGAAAGAAGTGACTTAATAGCTATCTTCGTAGGCATTTGTTTAAACCTCGGATCGCTTTCAACATCAGGAATAAAGATATGCTTACCTGTTTTTGCAACAAGACCTGCTACTCCATCTCCTATCTTAATCTTGCTCCCCCTCTTACTTTTTATTCCAATATACTTGTCTCCCTTGCCTTTCCCCGCAATCAATTCAAGGAATTTACCCTCTGCATCTTTAAGCATAATCGAGCAATTTTCAAATTCGAGGTCCTCTGAAAATATCTTGATCACCTGCCTACAAAGAACCCTCATATTTTTGGCTTTTTCGCCTAACTTCCCTACTCTAATTAGGGCAGATAAGGCTCTTATCGACATCTCATAAAATCGTTCCGTCTCACCAAAGGCATGAAAAAAGATGTTTGAAATCTCTTTAAATCTTTTTCTATCTTCAACTATTTTGTTAATCCCCTGTGCGATTTTTACTTCCTCATCAGATAACCCATGAAGGGAAATTTGAGAAGGATCTTCATTTGATAGCATGTTATTTATTCGATTAAGCAAAAGGTTTTCAAACATATCTTTAACCATCTTGTGAGAATATCGATTTATCAAGGCTTGACTCTATTTCTACAAGTTGTTTTTCTGTAATCTTCAGCACCTCTAAAGATAAGGGATCAAATCTATAGATGCCTTCTCTATTCATTAAACTTGGAATATTCTTGCAAGTAATAAAATCAGATATGTGCACAATAGCGATCATATCAAGAAATCTTTTAGCACCTGAGATGTTATGATGGTACAAAATCACATCCTTTATAGCGATAGGCAGGTTCCATTTATCAGCGAGCCATGCCCCAATTTCAGCATGTGTAAAACCCAATATCTTTAATTCAGAATCAGTAATGAAATTACCTTCCCTTATATCATCAATAACCTTCTGATAATAGTTAGGGAAATAGGCATTTAAGACTAATATTCCAAGATCATGTAATAAACCGGATGTAAATGAGGCCTCCGATATTGGTAAACGTAGAATGTCAGATAATGATTTTGAAACCATTCCAACAGAAAAAGAATGACGAAATACCATTTGATAATCTATTACGCTGGAAGTTCCTTCATCTTTTAAAAGAGTCAACAGAGATACACTAAGGGCTATTGTCTTAACATTCTTAAAACCTATCCTGAATATTGCATCCCTAATGGTACTTATTGGTTTATCAGGTCTAAAGAAGGCCGAATTAGATAGTCCCAAGACTTTGGATGATATAGAGGGGTCCCTGTCTAAGACATCTTCCAACCTGTCAATAGAAAGGGAGTCGTTATCAATAAGCATTAAAATTTCCCTTGCAATTGATGGAAGGGTTGGAAGCTTTGGAATTCTTTGAACTAAAAGCCTTAATGTATTATTCATAAAACCATTATACAATGATTTTCTTGATGTATCAACTATTCGAGTTTAAAAATTTAGTTGACAGGATAGTATTTTCGTTGTAGCAGCCGTGGTAATGGCACGGAATCTCTCTTCACTGTCACTCAAGGCCTTTTCAGCTCGTATTCGCTCTAAGAGTTCGGCTTTGAGTTTTGATGTCCTTGCTGCAACAAGGGTCTCGAGATGATCTCTGTGTTTCTTTAAGTCCCTGAATAAAAGATCATAGGGCTCCATAAGACCCTTTACAACAATAGCCTTGTAAATAAAATAATAAGAAAGGATCTTTATATAATGGCCCAAAAGATTAAAGAAACCGTATGCATCCCTGTAAAGGGTAAAGGCCATCTCAGATCCTATGAGCGATGCAAATGAGAGGATAATAAGTCTGAATATATTACTTTCAAGATATTCCCTTTTGCGATACAACTGAAGGATTGCCACAAAAACGAGCAAGGATATTACATATTCGCTTACTTTCTTAAAGGTGGTCAATCCAAACCCTTCTATAAAGCAAGCAGGGAAGATACCAGAAAATATAGACCACAGAAGTAAGGATACGATGGCACCATAAAATAGAAACAATTTATTGTAGCTGATCCCCTTTTGAATGTTTTTCTCGTAAGGCATGGATGCAGCTATAAACAGGGTTATGGCCTGGACATATCTGGCTGCAATCCAGAGTTGTGTTGGCAGATTAGTACCGTATCCCTCAAATACACTTATGCCTTTATAGGCAAGGGTGTGTATCAAATCGATAATTCCTGAAAAAGAGTAGCCTACGGCTATGATCTGAAGAAATCTGTTTTGGAAGAATCGGCGGGAGTTCCATGCGAGTATAAAGATAGAAAAGGCTATACTCACACTGAACAGTTCAGCAAGGCTGTGGAAGAGGAGGTAGCTATAAAGGCTACTTATGTAAAGTCCGACTGCGATAGATAACAACAAGAGAACAGGAAATAATCTCTTCGAACAGGCCTTCTTCTCGCCTCCGACATCCATAATATAATTCTAAGGATTAAATGTCTTAAAATCAAAAACGATATAAAACTTCAATATCTCCGATAACAGGCATATGGCAGGAGAAAACAATACTTGACAAGCACCATCCATTGCTATAACATCTTTCTATGAACATGAAAAGGAGGAGGAGTTATGGGAAAAGAAGAATGTCCATCCTATACAGGAATATCCGATATAACAGGAAAGCTAATTGAGATAAAACATGCTACAGAAGTGGATATGTTTTTTATCGAAGAAATGATGCGAAAGCACAACCTCGAAGTTTCTGATCTTCACTATAGCCAGTTTGTGATAGCAACAGAAAACGGAAAACTCGTCGGTCTTGGAAGGTTGAAGAAAATAAATAAACCACATGAAATAGGTTCTGTCACTATTGTAGAAGAAAAGAAAGGATCAGGCATAGGTTCCTATATAGCCAAGCATCTGCTCGATATGTCTCCGGTGAAGATGATATGCATTGATAGAGATTTGAAGGACATTTTTAAAGGGTTCGGATTTACCGAGATGAAAGAGTGCCCAAAGGAACTTTCTGATAATCTCGATAAGGTCTGTAAGGGAAGGACAAGCGAAATGATAATAATGATATATGAGAAGAAATAATGGATTCGCTAATGTCCATTCAGGCTCATGCGGGGTAGGTTTCGTCTGTAACATAAAGGGAATAAAGAGTCATGATATTGTCCAGTGGGGCGTTGAAGCGGTAAAAAATCTCACCCACAGAGGTGCAGTCGGAGCCGATGGAAAGACAGGTGACGGCGCTGGTATACTGATAGAGATACCCAAAAAATTCTTTATTGAATACATAACAGAACATGGCTGGAACCTCTCTCATGAAGACAATCTCGCTGTAGGCTTCTTTTTCCTTTATGGTGGATATGAACCAGAGATAGAGGCCATTGCAAGAGAATTTGGATTAAGGGTCATAGGCTGGCGTGAGGTCCCTACAGATGACGATGCCCTGGGAGATTCTGCACTTTCCTCAAGGCCGATAATCAAGCAACTGCTTATAGACACATCAGGCATAGAGGCCGATAAAAAAGAAATAGTACTATACCTTGCTCGCAGGTCAATAGAAAAGAGATGTGGTAGCAATATCTATATATCCTCCTTTTCTACAAGGACTATATCCTACAAAGGAATGCTCGTGGCACCCCAGCTGGAAAGGTTCTATCCTGATCTGATCAGCGAGGATTTCGAATCTGCCTTTTGTATATTTCATCAGAGATTCTCCACCAACACAATCCCTGAATGGAATCTTGCACAGCCTTTCAGGGTTCTTGCCCATAATGGTGAGATAAATACTATTCAGGGAAATAGAAACTGGATGATAACGATGGAGGAAGAGGTAACGCACGAGGTATTCGGGAAATATAATGATTTGATAAAACCAATCGTATCACTGGAAGAGAGCGATTCAGCATCACTCGATAGGATAGTTGAACTCCTTATACTTTCAGGCCGTTCCCTGGAGCATGCCATTCTTATGTGCATACCTCCAGCATGGGAAAGCTCTGATATGGACGAGACCGAGAAGGCCTTCTTCGAGTACAACGCTCTCCTTATGAAACCCTGGGATGGGCCAGCCGCAGTAGTATTAACCGACGGGAATAAGGTGGTGGCACATCTGGACAGAAATGGCCTAAGACCCCTGAGGTATTCCTTGACATGTGATGATCTCTTCATCATCGGTTCAGAAACCGGGTTGATTGATCTTTCTGGTAAGGTTATAAAAGAAAAAGGAAGGCTCGGTCCCGGTGACATCCTTTCAATCGATATGAAAAAAGGTGATATCAGATTCACGAATGAGGTAATAAGAGAACTATCCCGGGGAAAGGACTACTTGAATATTCTCGAAGGGCACCTCTTCAAGCTAAAAAGTGGTATAAAGCCGTTAGACACCGGATATGAGATAGTTAGAAGGCAAATAGCCTTTGGGTATACATCAGAAGAGATCCAGAACCAGATAAAATATATGGCAGAGACAGGCAGAGAAATGATCTTTGCAATGGGAGATGACACGCCGCTACCTCCTCTTTCAGAAAAACCGCAACTCCTCTTCAGATATTTCAAGCAGAGATTCTCTCAGGTTACTAATCCGCCGATAGATCCCATCAGGGAAAGAAGGGCATTATCTTTAAAGATGAATTTAGGCTATAAAAGGAATTTCCTTAATGAAACCCCTGAGCATGCAAAAAGGCTACATCTTGAATCCCCTATCCTCTTTGAAGATCAAATGGAAGAGATAGAGGAACAGCAGGTATTCAAAGTTAAAAGGATCGACACAACTTACGCTGAAGAAGATAATATTTCGAAGGCGATCAAAAGAATTCAGAAAGAGATAGTCAACTCAGTGATCGGAGGGGCAGAGTTGATCATCCTTTCCGACAGAGGTATCTCAAAGGAAAGAATCCCGATACCATCCCTTCTTTCTGTCTCTTCCTGTTTTAAGGCCCTCCAGAAAAAGAGGATCGCAAACAGGGCGAGTATTATCTCGGAGACAGGGGAAGCGAGAGATGTACATCACATAGCCTGTCTCATAGGCTATGGTGCTTCAGCAGTCTATCCCTATCTCGCCCTCCAGACAATAAAGGAACTCTGTGATAGGGGTGATATAAACATACCCTACGAGGAAGCAGCAATGAATTATAAGAACGCCCTTGAGAATGCCCTTTTGAGGGTTATATCGAGAATGGGGATTTCCACTTTGAATTCCTACTATGCTTCTCAACTCTTCGACTCTATATGTCTGAATCAAGATTTTGTGGACGAATATTTTACCGGCACACCTGTAGTTGTAGAAGCCGATGGCCTCATCGAGATAGAGGATTCATCATTGAAAAGGCACAGGGCCAGCTATCTTTCAGAACCTGTACTCGATTTCGGAGGTGATCTTAGACACAGAAAAGAAGGACTGTGGCACGCCTGGTCAACATCTTCTGTGATAGCACTTAATAAATTCATTAAGAGTTTGGATATTAAAGACTACCGGGAGTTCTCAAGGATCTCAAATGAACATCCTGTATTCATAAGACATCTACTCGATTATAAAAAGGCCGATGAACCACTGAGCTTAGAGGAGGTAGAAAAGGAGGAAGATATTCTTAAGAGATTTTTTTCAGGTGCTATGTCGGTAGGGGCACTTTCTCCTGAAGCACATGAAACTATAGCAGAGGCCTGCAACAGGCTTGGTATCAGGAGCAACAGTGGAGAAGGGGGAGAGGACCCAAGAAGATACGGAACCACCATAAACAGCTCAATTAAACAGGTCGCATCGGGAAGATTCGGAGTTACACCGGCCTATCTTGCATCAGCGAAAGAGATAGAGATAAAGATTGCCCAGGGTGCTAAACCAGGGGAAGGCGGCCATCTTCCCGCAAATAAGGTTACAGAATACATAGCAATGCTCAGGCATTGCCAACCAAATACACTCCTGATATCTCCCCCGCCCCATCATGACATTTACTCTATTGAGGATCTCGCTCAGCTTATAAATGACCTGAAAGAGGCAAATCCTGAAGCAAAGATATGCGTTAAGCTTGTGGCAGAAACTGGTGTTGGTCTTGTTGCAGCAGGAGTTGCAAAGGCCTATGCTGACATTGTCCAGATTTGTGGTTGCGATGGTGGCACTGGTGCTGCACCCATAAGCTCGATCAAAAACGCAGGAAATTACTGGGAGATAGGGCTTTCAGAGACCCAACAAATACTGATAGAAAATGATCTAAGAAGACGTATTAAGGTCAGGGTGGATGGCGGGATTCGCACTGGAAGGGATGTTATTATAGCAGCCATTCTCGGGGCTGAAGAGTTCGGGTTTGGTACTGCAACCATGATATCCGCTGGATGCGTAATGGCCAGACAGTGTCATCTCAATACCTGTCCAAAGGGAGTGGCTACGCAGGATGAGAGACTCAGAAAGAAATTTACCGGCACGGTTGAAGGTGTGATGGCATATTTCAGGGCCGTTGCTCATGAAACGAGGGAAATCCTTGCTGAGATGGGAGCTAAAAGCATTGATGACATTATTGGAAGAACGGATCTACTTACAATTAGAAAGAATAAGGGGTACGAGGTCGGAAGGGTGAAGCTTGACAGGCTTCTTAAAGTGTATCCTGAGGAAGTGCCGAAGAAATGCATATGGAGATGCAACAGCAGTCATGTGGTGTCGATGAATGAGAAGATACTCGCCGATGTCATGCCCTTTATAGAAGAGTCTAAGCCTGTGGAGAAGGAATATAAGATAAGAAATATAGACAGATCTATCCCGGTAAGGCTCAATTATCACATAGCAAAGAAATATGGGGATGAAGGACTTCCACCAGATACTATCAGACTCACCTTCACTGGAACAGCGGGACAGAGTTTCGGCGCCTTCAATCACGAGGGAATAACACTTATTCTTGTAGGCGATGCAAATGATTATGCAGGCAAGGGTATGTACGGTGGAAAAATAATTATACGACCCGCTGAAACTGAAAAATCTCTTCGTCATGTGATAGCCGGAAATACCTGCCTTTACGGTGCAACAGGTGGAGAATTTTTTGCGGCTGGAATTATGGGCGAACGGTTTGGTGTGAGGAACAGCGGAGCTACTGCTGTCTGCGAAGGAGTTGGACATCATCTCTGCGAATACATGACAAAGGGTGAGGTTGTGGTCATAGGCGAAGTGGGATATAATGTTGGCGCTGGAATGACGGGAGGGGTTATATTCATTTTTGATGAAAATGAAACGCTCCGAAGAAAGATTGATAAATCTTATGTGAAAACAGGATATGTGGAAGACCCTAACGAAGCGGAGATATTAAAGACATTAATAGAACGGCATTACAAATATACAGGCAGCATGAGGGCAAGAGAGATATTGGAAGACTATGAAGAGATACTAAAGCACTTTAAAAAGGTTATGCCGGCTGTATAAAAAAATCGGTTTTGTTCTTTCCAGCTATTCAATAGATATTACAAGGAATATGAACTACTTCAAAGATGGAGTCCGGTTCTTCAACGAAGGTAATTATCTCGAGGCGCATGAGGCATGGGAAAAACTGTGGCGTAATACCCCTGAGTCTCCAGAAAGACACTTTATTCAGGGTATGATAAAGATTGCTGCTGCTCTGCACCACTATAAAAAAAAGGAATACACGGGGACGGAAAAACTTCTCAGCAGCGGGATTAAGATCTTACAAGAGTACCTGAAAGCAGAGATAGAGATAGATAAAGAGGTCTTTATTAAAGAAGTAGAGGCCTTTTATGAAAATTTCAGGACATTAAAGTATATTGCAGAAGGTGAATTCCCAAAGATTCGCTGATCATAAGGTGAGATTGATTTCGCGTAATTTAGAGTTGACAAGATCATATTTTGATTGTAGCATTTTATTGATAGGAGGATGCTATGGGTATAGGATTAACTTTTTCTATTGAGATGCTCATCAAGACAGTATCTGAATTCAATCCAGAAGAGAAATTCGAGATACAGTTAACTAATGCAGAGATGATAAGGGAGGCGGCTTCGGTCATTGCAAATGCTTCTGAAGAGGAGATTATAGATGCTCTGAAGGAGAGAAAAAGGAGAAGTACATAAGGTACAATTACACAGGCCTATGAATAGAAAGAGAAAAGGACTCTCGGAAATAGCTGAAGAGATCAGGAAATGTAATCTATGCAAAATTTTATAACCTTCCATCCTGCCCTCGCCAGAAAGGATTTTGAGGAAGAATTCGAGAGATTAAAAGGACTTATAGAGGTGATTCGTGGATGAATTAAAACTTACAATACTCGAGCCAAAGAAAAAGGTTGGGCTTATTGTTGTCATAACAGGGCATGGTAAGGGAAAGACCACTTCTGCCCTCGGTATGGCCCTGAGGGCAGCAGGACACAACATGAAGGTATGCATAATCCATTTTATGAAGGGAGATATGTATGCTGGAGAGATAGACGGGGTAAAGAGGCTTTATCCCAATGTAGAACTCCACCTGATGGGAAAGGGTTTTTGTGGTATCTATGGCAATCCCTATCCCTTTGAAGAACACAGGGCTAACGCACAGGATGCCCTGAAGCTTGCAAGAGAAAAGATGCTCTCAGATAACTATGACATCATCATCCTCGATGAGATTAACAATGCCCTGAAATTGAGGCTTCTCGATCTCGACCAGGTATTGGACCTCTTAGACAAAAAACCTCCTCTCCTCCATCTCGTTCTCACAGGCAGAGATGCCCATCCTGAGGTCATTAAAAGGGCTCATACCGTAACAGAGATGAGAGAGATCAAACATGCCTACCGCCAGGGCATAGAACCACAGAAGGGGATAGATTATTAATGGATACAAAATTTTTAAAAGTCGGCCACAGGGGCGCAAGGGCATATGAGATAGAGAATACCATAGATAGCTTCAGGAAGGCGATTGAACTCGGCGCCAATGCGATTGAACTCGATGTAAGGATGTCGAAGGATAAAAAGCTCATCCTCTGCCATGACGATAATCTGAAAAGGGTCTTTGGCGTTGATGTTAGGATTGATGAAACCACACTTAAGGAAATGAAGACCCTAACAGGAGGGAAGATCACTACCCTTACTGAAGCACTGGATTTCATTGATAGAAAGGTAGATAAGATACTGATCGAATTAAAAGAGCAGGGTTATGAAAAACAGATCATTGACGAAATAATCAAAAAGAAACTCCTCGATAGGGTTGTAATTATATCCTTCCATGAGGAGGCACTCCAAAAGGTTAGAGATTTAAACAAAAAGGTCGAGATAGGCCTTATATATGCAAGGCATAAGAACCCTGTCGCCTCAGCACTATCCTTTAACGCCCAGTATCTGGTGCCTCTCTATAGGTTCGTACATACCAAAAACATTGAAGATGCCCATAAGAAAAACCTCAAAGTCATAGTCTGGACGATTAATACCAGAGAGGAAGCCGAGAAATACATCCTGAAAGGCGTTGATGGCATCGCCACTGACAGGCCTGACATCCTCGAGGAAATCACTTAGAGAAAAGATGAGGAAGCTTTATTTCGATCTTAAAAGCCTTACGACCTCACTATCGCTTACCTGAGAGAAGTCCTCGTAGAAGGCACCAACAGCAGTAAAATAATAGGGTGTTTCGAGGCATATCCACTCATCTACCATTGTCATCATCTCCTCAGCGGTCTCAGGAGGAGCAACAGGGACAGCAACAACAAGCCTCGCTACCCTTTCAGCCTTTACTGCACCAATGGCTGCCTTCATGGTAGCCCCTGTAGCGATCCCATCATCAACGAGTATCACGATCTTCCCCTCAAGAGAAGGGATTCCAAGCCCTCCTCGATACAGGGACTTTCTCCTCGAGATCTCTTCCTTCTGTTTCCCTATCTCTCTATCGATATACTCCTTCGAAACTCTATAGGCAGAGACAATCTCTTCATTCAGGATAATGTAACCTGTCTCAGAAACAGCACCGATCGCCAGTTCAGGCTGGCCAGGGAAACCAATCTTCCTGATTATGATGATATCGAGGGGGACATGCAGAATCCTTGCAATCTCATAGCCTGTCACAACACCACCACGAGGCAGTGCAAGGATGATGACATCTTGCCTGTCCTTGAAATGCATCAGCTTCGATGCCAGTTTTACTGCAGCATCCTGCCTGTCTTTGAAGGTCATAACTTTATCTCTATGGTTCTTTCCAATCTAATATTAAGACTTCTCCCTCTATCTTTACCCTCGTTCCAAACCTCTGGCCCTCCCTGTTAAGGACACCTGAGAGCCACTGTTTGTCCTTTTGGGATGCACTGTTGAGCCGCAGATTCTTTATCTGCATAGGAATCATCATAAGGCCGATGAGCCTTCCATCCGATGGGTCTACATCAGCAAAGTACATGAGTGTAAGATCATCCCTGTATTCCTCATATCCAGTGATCCCCTCATAGTCATTTAAGAAATCACCACATCCATAAAGGATGAGCTTGCCTGAATAAACCTCTATACCCTTTACATGATGGGAGGAATGTCCATGAATAATATCGATCCCTGCATTATCTATGAGCCTGTGGGCAAGGTCTACTTGATATTCAGGAATCCCATAGCCCCAGTTACCTCCCCAGTGAACAGAGAATAGGGCCACATCCCCATTTCTCTTTACCTCGTAAACCCTTTCTCTTATATGAGAGATTGTCCTATCAGTTAGATCCTTGAGGAGATTTACCCCTGGCCTTTTTTCTTCAGCTGCCCATTCAGGCATTATGCCGCTGGATGCTAAACCACAAGAAAAAATGATGACCCTACCCTTATCTCCAACTTCCAGGATCGCCAGGGACTCAACCTCATGGATACCCATGCCTGCACCAGCATATTTAATCCCTGCCTTCTTAAGGGTCTCTAATGTCTCCTGAAGACCCTTATATCCCCAATCGAGTATATAGTTATTTGCAAGAGAGCAACAGTCTATCCATGCTATCTTGAGGCAGTCTATGTTTTCAGGATTCATCCTGTAATGTACCTCTTTACCCTTCCAGTAAT
>JBKBUA010000003.1:39876-45977 GCA_046290845.1 Thermodesulfovibrionales bacterium | reverse complement strand
ACACCTGTTATGAGTTTTATCTTCTTCTTTTTCAATTCCCTTTCGAGTAACTCCGATACCTCTACGTCCTCAGTCGATACAGCCCTCGGCAACATCTCAACCATAGTTATCTCTGTGCCAAATTCAGAAAAAATACAGGCAAATTCACACCCTATAACACCTGCACCTACAATTAAGAGGCTCTTCGGAATTTCCTTAATATTAAGTGCGTCGTCGCTCGATAGTATCCTCTCTCCATCAAAGGGGAAGGTTGGTATCTGGGCAGGCCTCGAACCAGTTGCAATTATGATTCTGTCGGCATTGATGATCTCTCTCGTGCCATCCCTCTTCTCAACTTCTACCTTCTCCGGACTCAGTAATATACCCTTACCTTCAATAAGATTTACTCCCCAACTCTTAAAGAGCGATCTTATACCCTTGACCTGAATTGATACAACCTTATTCTTTCTGTCAATAATCTTCTGGATATTTGGAGACACAGAACCATTAAGCTCAAGGCCATATTCGGCACTGTTTCTGACCTTATTGAGCGCCTCTGAAGAGGCTATCAGGGTCTTTGTAGGGATGCACCCCCTGTTAAGACAGGTGCCACCTACCTCTGTGTCCTCAACAACCGTTACTTCAGCCCCTAACTGAGCGGCCTTCAAGGCGCCGACGTATCCAGCAGGGCCGCCGCCTATTATGACGACTCTCATTTTCCCTCCTCTTCGAGATAATTCTCATATTCGGAGGCATCCATGAGCTCATCAAGTTCGGATTCGTTGTCCATCTCGATTACCGCTATCCAGCCCTTCCCATACGGTTCCTCGTTGATAATCTCAGGGGATTCAGCGAGGTCTTCGTTAACCTCAATAACAGTGCCGCTTACAGGAGCGATAACGGATGATGTTGCCTTGGTTGACTCGATCTCGGCAAATTCGCTATTTGCCTCAACAGTTGAATCTACCTCGGGCAGATCAATATAAACGATATCTCCGAGCGCCTCCTGTGCATGATCCGTAATCCCCACAGTCGCCCTCTTACCCGAGACCCTTACCCATGTGTGTTCCTTATGATACTTCAGATTTTCTGGATTCATTTTAATCCTCCTTTTAGCATTTACATATACACTTGACTGAATTTCTATCATAGATTTTCAGCCTTTGTCAAGAAAGATTTTTCTGTCTGACCTGATTTAGTAAGCAGAAAGGATTGATTTGCATAAAAATTACCAATTATGTAATCTTAAATCATGAAGAGTATCCTTATAGTAGATGATGAAAAGGACCTTGTGGAGCTCGTCTCCTATAATCTTGAAAAAGAGGGCTTTTCTGTTCATGCCTCCTATGACGGAGAGGACGCCCTTTCAAAAATGAAAAACAATGACTTTGATCTACTAATACTTGACCTGATGCTTCCAGGCATGGACGGGCTCGAGTTACTTAGATTCATTAGGTCTGATTCGAGACTTTCTAATCTGCCGGTACTAATGCTTACAGCAAAGGCTGAGGAGATAGACAGGGTAATAGGCCTTGAGATGGGCGCAGATGATTATGTTACAAAACCCTTCAGTCCGAGAGAACTTGTTGCAAGGGTCAAGGCATTACTGAGGAGGGCCACAAGAAAAGCTGAGGAACCTGTAAAAGGTATCCTTCGGCTTGGAGACATGGAGATAGACAGAGAAAGATATACCGTCAAGATAAAAGATAGAGATATAAAATTAAGCACAACAGAGTTCAAGCTCCTCCTTTATCTTGCTGAAAGAAAAGGAAGGATATTTACAAGGGAGCAACTTCTCGATGCTGTATGGGGGGATGAAGTCTATGTGGAGCCAAGGACAGTGGATGTCCATATAAGGAGGCTGAGACAGCAGATAGAGGATGATCCTTCAGAGCCAAGGTTTATAAAAACAAAGAGGGGTGCGGGATATTATATTGAGGGAGATTTGTGAAGGTTAATGAATAAAAAGGCAATTACCTGTTTTGTAGTCTTTGCAATACTTGTAGTAGTCCTGGAGATTTCTCTTGCCCCCTTCCTGAAAGAATACTATATCCATGTCATTATGCTGACAACACTTCTTTTCCTATCTGGTTTATTCCTTATCTGGCATTATCATTTTAGAAGATTTAAGAAGGAGATCATGAATCTAATAAAGTTCTTGGACAGTATTGCACGGGGAGATTTTAGCCAAAGGCTCTTGAGTGCAGAGGAGGGTGAATTAGGCATACTGACAGAACATATTGTATCTATGGCAGAGGCTCTGAAGAATAGACTTGAAGAGGCAAAAAAACAGCTTGAGATAATTGAGAATGTCCTTAAAAACATGAAAGAGGGTCTATTGATAATTAATGAAAACGGAAGGGTCTTACTTTTTAATGATAGCCTGAAAGAGCTTCTTGGCATTATCTCAAGGAATGGAGATATCACAGCTGCAGAGATATTAAGGGATGCTGGATTGCTTTCATTGATAGAGGATTCCAGGCTCATGAATGAAACAATATCACGGGATATATCTTTGAGAAATGAGAGGTATCTCCAGGCCACCTCTTCACCAGTTCAACTTTCAGAGAATGAAAAGGGATTTATAATGACCTTTTATGATATAACGAAACTGAAGAGACTTGAACAGATGAGAAGGGACTTTGTTGCAAATGTTGCCCATGAGATAAGGACACCTATAACAGCAATTAAGGGATTTGCCGAGACACTCCTTGATGGTGCCATTGAAGATAAGGAGAACGCTATTAGGTTTCTCGATATAATAAAAAGACATAGTGAGAGGTTAAACTCCCTCGTAAATGACCTTCTTACCCTTTCAGCCATAGAACAGGGAGAGATAAAGATAGAGAAAGCAGATGTAAATCTTTCAGAAACAATTGACGCCCTTTTTGCTTTGATGGGAGATAAGGCAAGGTCGAAGGGGCTATATCTTAAAAAGGCATTACCTGAAGATATGCCTTCAATTAAAGCAGACAGGGATAGATTATTCCAGATACTTCTAAATCTAATTGACAATGCTATAAAATTTACAGACCTTGGTGGTGTGACCGTAGGTGCTGAGAAGGTAGAAGAAAGGATAATTCTATTCGTTGAGGACACTGGCTGTGGCATAGAAAAGAAACATCTTTCAAGGCTTGGCGAGAGATTTTACAGGGTTGACAGGGCGAGGTCAAGGGAACTTGGAGGCACAGGCCTTGGGCTTGCAATAGTAAAGCACCTCGTAAAGGCCCATGGATGGACAATGGATATAGGAAGCACACCTGGCAAAGGGACAAAGGTGAAGATAATTATAGGCTGAAGGCTGAATATAGTAGGGGCACGTTGCAACGTGCCCCTACAGTCATCCCGCCACGGGCGGGACCCGTCTCCGAATTTATGCAACATTAAGGCGAATCAAAAGAAAATCACATCCATCAAGGGTTTTAATTTGGTATAATTAAGTAAACCTGTTTAGACAATGGAGGAAACCATGAGTAAAAAGGAAATGCTTATAAATGAGATTGAACAGGTTCCTGAGCCTTTTCTTGATGAAGTGTTAAATTTTGTTCATTTTTTAAAGACGAAGATCATTAAGGAAAGACTTGATACTGCTATTGCAAGCGAATCTTCTCTCAAAAAAGACTGGCTAAGACCAGAGGAAGATGAAGCATGGCAAAGTTTGTAAGGGTGATGTGGTTGTTGTTCCTTTCCCATTCTCTGATTTAACCCAGGCCAAAAGGCGCCCTGCTTTGATTGTTTCGGTCTTAGAAGGCAATGACTTGATTCTTTGCCAAATCACCAGCCAATCAATTAGAGATAATTATGCAATTTCACTTAATGATGACGACTTTGAAGCAGGAAGCCTAAAACAGATAAGTAATATAAGACCTAACCGCATATTTACAGCGGATAGTCATATTGTCCTGTATAAAGTCGGTAATCTGAAAATAGAAAAACTCAAGGAGGTTATTGAAAAGGTAGTTGAAATTATCCGAGGATAAAAGGCACTTTATTATTTGCCCGCAACGGAGGCTAAGGCGTTTCAAAAGGCTACTGCCTGCACTATAACACATTTTCTGTAAATTCAAACAAGGATACAGGTCTGCTGCTCCGCTTAAGCCTATTAATATGCCTATGACAAATGACCGTAGACTGAAGAGTTTTTTCTGGGGTGTTGCCACATCCGCCTTCCAGCTTGAGGGATCTCCTCATGCTGACTGGGCATCCTGGGATTCCATTTTAAATTCAAATCAAGACATCACTAATCATTACAAACTCTATAAAGAGGATCTGAAGTTACTTAAAGAACTGGGTGTTAATGCCTATCGCTTTTCTCTCGAATGGAGCAGGATTCAACCGAAGGAGAAAGTATGGGATGATGAGGCTATAGGCCATTATCAGGAAATAATTGATATTCTCCTTGAAAATAACATAGAGCCGATGGTCACGATCCACCACTTCACCCATCCACTCTGGTTTATCAAAAGATATCCGTGGCATGAAGATGCATCAATGGAGAAGTTCTTAAACTATGTAGATAAGATAACATCTGTAATTAAGGGTGTAAAATACTGGATCACTTTCAACGAGCCATATGTGCTTTTACTCGGCGGTTATCTTGAAGGCTGCATGCCTCCGGGAATAAAAGATGCCTCATTAGCCCTAAGGGCATTAAAAAACATCCTTACCTGTCATGGCAGTGCCTATGAAATCATCCACTCAAAAATACCCGAGGCGATGGTAAGCGTTGCCCATAATATGGCTGCCTTTGCTCCTTGGAAGAGATGGAATCCTTTAGACAGGCTGATTTCAAAGATAGCAAAATACTTTTATAACCATTCCATCCTTGATGCCTTTATGACAGGAAAACTAAGAATAAAATTCCCTTTCCGAAGGATCATAGAGATTGAAGTCCCGATTAAGGACAAGCTTGATTTCTTTGGCGTGAACTATTACACGCGGATTCATATGAGATTTAATCCCTTTAAAAAGATGTGTGTAGAATTGAGACACAGGGATATTGATGGATACGAACTCACAGACCTTGGTTGGGAGATACATCCCCAGGGTCTTGCAAAGGTATTGAGATATGCCTCTAAACTCAATGTCCCTCTGATAATAACAGAAAACGGCATTGCCACTCATGATAGCGAGAAGAAGATAAAATTTATGAAGGGGCATATAGATGTACTTGAGAAATGCATCAAGGATGGTATTGATGTAAGGGGATATTTCTACTGGTCATTAATAGATAACTATGAATGGCTTCAAGGACTTGATGCGAGATTCGGGCTCTATAAGGTAGATTTCGATACACTGGAGCGGAAGCCCACCAATGCTGCAGCATATTACTCATACCTCATAAAAAGCAGGGATTTTTAAATCTGCGAATCCTTTCATTTTCCTTTTCAATCTTCCATCGTAACAAAAATTTAATCTCTCCTTCATACTCTTGTAACCTTTAAAACTTATCATGTTAGTAACATGTTGAAAGGTATGTTAATAAATATGTCTGTAAAAGGGGATCTTATAAGGGGGCTTTGTCCCTCGTGCTCCGTAATGCTGCTGTGTGACTTTCATATTCATACAAAATACTCTGACGGTTCCGTGGAGTTAAGGAGAACAATTGACATATTCGGACAGGCAGGATTTGATGTAATAGCAATAACAGATCATGTGGTCAATGGAGACAACGCCATTGGTAAGCTCGCACGACATTTTAGATTATCTGTTACAGAAAAAAACTTTGACGAATATTTATCAAATATAAGACATGAGGCAGAGAGGGCATGGAATAAGTATGAGATGCTTGTAGTCCCCGGTGTAGAGATCAGTAAGAACTATATTACTCCTGAGAAATCCGCCCATATTCTCATCATTGACATAAAAGATTTCATCCCTGCATGCATGAGTTATGAAAAGATATTCCTTGAGGCAAAGAGGCAGGATGCCCTCGTAGTGGCATGCCATCCTCACAATATGTCAGATTTAAGCAGGGAAACCCTATTTCTCTGGAACAACAGGGACAAGTATGCAAAATACATAGATGCATGGGAGATTGCTAACAGGGATGATGTATTTAATGTAATAAGTCTTAAGAAATACCCGTACATAGCAAATAGCGACTTCCATAAAGCTCGGCA
>JBKBUA010000003.1:24431-39776 GCA_046290845.1 Thermodesulfovibrionales bacterium | reverse complement strand
GCCTTGTGAGCAATTTAATAAGTGGTGTTGGTGGTCGCACTATGGGTTCCAGATTAGAGAACCTCCACCTTAATTCTTTTATCATCGGGAGTGTCTGTTTCCTTGATAAATTTCTAAGTATGCCATGTGTTATCGGAAAATCTATGTTAATGAGAAAGAGTGACCTTGAGGCCATCGGTGGCTTCCAAACTGTAAAGGATGTACTTGCGGAAGATTACATTATCGGAAAGAAGATGCACAAGAGGGGTAAAAAGGTTATACTCTCAAACCACATAATAAAGAATGTTAACGAATACTGGAGCATCAAGAAGTTCATTAACAGGCATACAAGGTGGGGAAGGCTCAGGTGGAAGATTGGAGGCATAAGATATATTTCGGAACTAATCAGCAATCCTGTATTCATGTCCTTTATACTTCTGTTGTTATGGGAGGTATCAAAGATGACAGTATACTTCCTGTTGTTTGTGAGCCTTTTAAAGATTATCGGAGATTATTATCTTGGCAAAATGATAGGTTCATGTATAAGAGGCCAAGGATCAACAGATAGGAGAGAAGAAAAATATCTTGACCCACTATCACTGACTTTTGGCCCTCTGTATTATCTTTTATCTCCGGTTAAGGACATAATCATAGGTCTTATCTGGTTTGTCCCGATATTGAGCAATACCGTTGTATGGAGAGGGAATAGGTATGTTATCGGTAAGGATTCTGTACTGTCACCATATCCTGAGTCTAGGATATGGGCATGGAGATACAGGATAGTTGATACAATAAAAGCAAGGTTTGCATAATAAGACAATGAAGATAGCTATACTTGGTGATATTCACGGTAATATTGAGGCACTGAAGGTTGCCTATGATGCAGCCATGGCTCAAAATGTGGAAAGGATATACCACTTAGGAGACTTAGGAGGCTATGCTCCCTTTGTCAATGAGGTGGTGGATTTTCTTATTGAACATCATATAGAAGGTGTTCAGGGTAATTATGATGATACTGTGGCAAATGATAGAGAACACTGCGGCTGTAGATACGAAGACCCCCTACAGGCAGAGATGGCAACTCAGTCCTTTCAATGGACAAAAAAGCATGCAACAGAAGAGAGCAAGAGATATATGAAGGAACTTCCCTTTGAGATAGCCTTCACTGCCCATAACAGGAAGGTGAAGATATTCCACGCTACTCCTTTAAAGAATAATCTTTACTGGTACGAGAACAGGGATGAGGATTTTTTTCTACACATGGCAAGAAAGGCAGATGCAGATATAATGATCTACGGTCATACCCATATACCCTACATAAAAAATATAGGGGATAAGATATTCATTAATGCAGGCAGTGTTGGAAAACCGAAAGATGGAGATACAAGGGCGTGCCTGTGTATTGTTGAGATAATGCCTGATAATGTAAATACAGAGTTTTTGAGGATACCCTATGATGTTGAGAAGGTAGCCATGGCAATTATAAAAAGCGGCCTACCTTCCTATTTTGCAGAAAAGCTGCGAATGGGTAAATAACTTCAATTTTATCATAAGGTTTAACATCACTTTATGCCCACTATAAGACTCTGTCTACGCAAGATACGAACGAATTCCCAGATTATCATTTAAATAGTAACAGAGATTTAACAGGGATTTCATATGCTCGTAATTATCAGATTTTATAATGTTAACAGGATTGATAGAAAGGAGAAAGATGAAGGCGATCATTGAAGAGAGCAACGGATTATACATTATCCGCCTTTATGACCGTAATGGATTATTGTGTGATATTTATGCGGTGGACGAGATTGAGTTAAAGACCCACGAGCGGGATGGGAATCTTAAGGGTCTCCCGGTTGAATGGACTTTATAAAGAAAGGATGAAGGGGGGTAGTGAGAAAAAAAAGGAGGTGAGAGATATGTGTCCTAAGTTTAATAACGGGATATGTGACATTGCAAGTATCGAGCCGGAATATGCAGGTGTATGCATATGGGATCTTTGTTATAAGGATGCCTATGAAAACTGCAAACTCTATATGGTTGAATGCCTCATAAATTGTGAAGGCCTATTAAAAGCGGCATGAAAAATGAAGGGTGAAGGCAAAAGGAGGTGGTGATATGTGCCAGAAATTTAAAGATGGCATCTGCGATATTGCTGGAATAGAGCCAGAATATGTTGAGTGTGTAAATGAGAGTTGCTGTTATAAGAATGCCGACTATGAACGCTGCAGGCTCTATATAGTTGAGTATATGATAAACAATAGTATAGGGTTACACTGTGAGACATGATATTCATGATTACCCCTCATTACTCCCCCCTAAGGCCCCGGAGACTCTCCGGGGCCTCTTTTTTACAGAAAATTCATAATGCTTTAATAATCCTGTAACAGAAAAAATTTATTCTATAACAGTAAAAATTTTCAGGAGGGAACTATGCAAACAAAAAGTAATGTTGTCTGTCCATACCTGAAGGGTAGCATTAACGGAGCTATATGTGATGTTACAAACAATTTCATCAGGGAGATGGATGATGCCGAAATAAGGCTTTGTATGAACAGACGCTATGAAGTATGTTCCATCTATGTGCGCCTGTTGCAGAAAGAGGCCTTAAGATTTGTCAATCCTGATCCCGCCATAAAGAGGTTATAGAGATATAATGAAATACATTGAATAAGTAGTCTCCTGTAAGGAGACGCAGGTCATTTAAAAGGAGATAAAGATGAATACCACTATTAGTATCCCATTATCAGAGTTCGGGATGAACCCCGAATTAGGCTGTCCCTATCATGAAAGGTCAGGTATCTGTAGTGCCTCGCTGAGTTGTTTGATGGTTTCAAGGTATGAATCGGCCTTTTGTGATTCAGAGGATTATGATAATTGCCCTTTATTTCTCTCAAAGGTCTTGAGGAGGTGACAGAAATGATATGCAGTAACTATTCCATAGAAGATAAATTCTGCAGGATGGGGATTCCTGTTAGTTCCAGATTTGTAGCCTATTTCTGCAGGGCGAATCATACGAAATGTCCCTACATAGGGATACTGGGACGGCTTAAGGGGAATGTTTTTTCAAGAAGAAAATCGAGATTTTCAGAAAAGATATGGAAACGGCCATGAGATGCCCCTATCTTGAGAAATGGTCTGTATGGGTTTGCAAGGCTTGCACAAATATATATGTGCCTAACTATTTTGAGGTCTTTGAGTATTGCAAGACAAAAAAGTACAGAAAATGTGACCTCTTTTATAAGAGGAACGCTGAAGCCAGAAAAGATGTAACTGATAAAGTCCTGGCGCGGTGATAAGTGATGCCTCCTCTCTTACTCAATATCCTTATGCTCTGCAGGAATGCCTCAGGACCCTTTATCCCGGACCTCGAAGACCGCTATTGTACCAAAAAATACGAGGACTGTTCGGTAGTGAGTTTTGTTGACAAGGAAAGAATGTATGACATGGAGATACTAATTACAGCAAATTGAATAGACCAATAATCTCCTGGCATCTTTAAAGAAAACATCTAATCGAAATGTAACATTTCCTTAATATTGCTGTAACAATGTCCTGTTATATTAGAGAATTAGAGTATTAGAGTAGTAGAGCGGTAGTTAAATTTAGGCTATAGGCAAAAGTCAATAGGCGATAGGATATTAAGCCTATAGCCTTCAGTTGCCTGCTGGTTTGTTGCTCTGTAAGACTACTTGAAGAAGGGGGTGAGAAAGAGAAATAAAAGTGAGAAGCAGTAAGTTGTGCTAATAAATCCAGAAACTTTAGCACAACCGTAACACGATTTTAGCGGGTGATTAGTTTCCTTAAAACAATTAACATCTAAGGAGGTTTAGGAATGAAAAATATCTTAAGATTATCGGTATTAGCAATGGTTTTAATGCTGTCCTTCAGTCTTGTAGAGGCAGCAGAAACCCTGAACGGCGCAGGTGCAACATTCCCTTATCCTTTGTATTCAGCATGGGCATATGACTACAATAAAGAGACAGGAGTAATGCTCAATTATCAATCCATAGGCTCTGGTGGAGGGATAAGACAGATTGTGAACAGAACAGTGGATTTTGGTGCATCTGATAGTGTCATGACTCCTGAGGAACTTAATAAGGACAGTCTGCTTCAATTCCCGGCTGTGATAGGCGGTGATGTCCCGGTTGTAAATATCCCCGGGATTAAAGATGGCCAGCTTAAGCTCGACAGCGACACGCTATGTAAGATATTTCTCGGTGAGATAAAGAAGTGGAGCGACCCACAGATAAAGGCCATAAACCCGAATCTTAATCTCCCTGACAAGGAGATAACTGTTGTGCACAGGTCAGACGGCTCTGGAACAACAGCCATATGGACGCACTATCTAAGCGGCGCATGCCCTGCATGGAAAGAGAAGGTCGGCTATGGCACATCCGTCAAGTGGCCTGTTGGTATAGGCGGCAAGGGCAACGAGGGTGTTGCCAATTATGTTAAGAGGACGGCCTATTCCATCGGGTATGTGGAATTCGCCTATGCAAAACAGAACAAACTTGCATACACCCTTCTGAAAAATCCTGCCGGCAGCTTTGTTGCGCCGTCATTCGAGACCTTTGAGGATGCAGCAGACACTGCAGATTTTAATGCAAAAAACCATTTTGCCACATGGCTCACCAATGCACCGGGCAAAAATTCATGGCCTGTAGCCGGAGCTACTTTCATACTCCTTGCAAAGGAGAAAAAGGATTCCAATATGAAGACCGTGAAATTCTTTGACTGGGCATTCAACAATGGCGATGCAAAGGCAAAAGAGCTCATCTATGTTCCCCTACCGAAGTCTTTAAAGGATAAGATCAGGGCATACTGGAAGGCAAACGGAATATACTAATGGAAACAACCCCCTGTTTCCCCCTTAACAAAGGGGGAATTAAAGGGGGTTGTTTCTGTTTCTTAAACTTAAATTGAAATAGACAAGTCCGATGTGTATTATATTACAGAGAACAGAAAACAGACCTCTTTGTCTGAAAAAAGGAGGAGTAATCGTTGTGACTTTATTTAAAAAGAAAAACCCTGTTGATCTGGCCTTTTCATTTATTACAGGCATAGCATCTGTTTCTGTCATTTTAATCGTCATTGGTATTCTGTATGTGCTTCTTAAAGAATCCTCACTATCTATAGAGAAATTTGGTTTTCTTAAATTCCTTACATTGGTGGACTGGGATCCTGTAAAGGAATCCTTTGGCGCTGCAGCAGCCCTTTACGGCACACTCGTAACCACTGTCCTTGCCCTTATGATTGCAATACCCGTTGCTGTTGGGATTGCAATATTCATTACAGAGGTCTCTCCCAATTTTCTTAAAGGACCGGTAGGGGTTGCCATTGAACTTCTGGCAGCCATACCAAGCATCATCTATGGCATGTGGGGGCTTTTTACCCTTGCCCCGATTATGGCCAAATATATAGAACCCTTTTTGCAAAAGACCATCGGGAAATTGCCATTAGTCGGCATACTGTTTGAGGGCACGCCCCTCGGCATAGACCTTTTGACTGCAAGCATGATACTCGGCATAATGATAATTCCTTTTACTGCAAGCATTTCGAGGGATGCCTTTAATCTCACACCTGCTGTAGTGAAGGAATCAGCCTATGCACTTGGTGCAACAAAATGGGAAGTGGTAAGGGATGTTGTCCTTCCCTATTCGAAATTGGGCGTCTTCGGAGGGATAGCGATATCCTTAGGTAGGGCCCTGGGTGAGACAATGGCAGTGGCCTTTGTCCTCGGAAACAACAACCAGATAACCACATCCCTTCTTGATGCAGCAGCAACCGTTACAGTAAAATTGGCAAATGAATTTACAGAGGCTGATAAAGACATCTATCTTTCCTCATTATATTATCTGGCGCTTCTGCTATTTATTATGAGCTTTTTTGTTCTGGCTATCGCAAAGTTCCTTTTATTAAGGGCAGAAAGGAGATACCAGAGGTGAGGCGCGAGAAATTCAGGGTTATACAGAGCCGTATCGCCTTTATTCTGAGCACACTCACCGCTATGTTCGGTATCTTCTGGCTCGTATTCATCATCGGCGATGTGCTTATTCACGGCATAGGGGCACTGAACATAGCTTTGTTCATTAAAGACCCTACACCTGCGGGCGTTGAGGGAGGGGGGTTGAGAAATGCCTTTATAGGCCATATTATGATAACTCTTTTTGCAACCTTAATAGGCGTCCCTGTAGGTGTTCTTGGTGGGACATTCCTTGCAGAATATGCGAGGGGTAAAAGGCTTGCACGGCTTATAAGCATCCTTTCGGATATAATGGTCAGTGTTCCTGCTATTGTTGTCGGCACGTTTGTATACGCAATAATTGTAAAACCTCTCGGTCATTTCAGCGGCTGGGCAGGGGCCATTGCACTTGCAATGATAATGATACCTGTTGTCCTCAGAACGACAGAGGATATGCTCTCCCTCGTATCATGGACAGTCAGAGAGGCAGCCTTTGCCCTCGGCGCTCCTTATTATAAGGTCATCATACAGGTAGTTTATAGGGGCGCAGCTACCGGTATTTTAACGGGGATACTGCTTGCTATTGCGAGGGTTACAGGTGAGGCAGCACCACTTCTATTTACATCCTTTAACAACTCATTTTTCTCTGTTAATATGAATGAACCAATAGCTTCCCTTACGGTGTCCATATTTCAGTATGCCATGGGCCCTTATGACAACTGGCACGCCCAGGCATGGGCTGCATCACTGATGATTACGGTATTCATCCTCATTATTACAATACTTGGAAGGCTCATCATAAAATGGAGGTATAAAAAGTGACCGCAAAGATAGAGATTGATGTTAGAGGCTTGAATTTTTATTATGCCGGCGATATCCATGCTTTGAAACAAATAAGCTTTCCTGTTTATAAAAATAGTGTAACTGCCTTAATAGGGCCCTCAGGCTGCGGCAAGACCACGCTTCTCAGGTGTTTTAACAGAATGCATGACCTCTATCCGAAAAATAGATACGAAGGTGAGATAATCTTTGATGGCAGGAATATCCTTTCAAATGATGTCGACATTATTGACCTCAGAAGCCGCATTGGTATGGTCTTCCAAAAACCCACCCCCTTTCCGATGACGATATTCGATAATATCTCCTACGGGCTAAAGCTTAAAGGGGTCAGGAAACGATCGGAACTTTCAGAGATGGTCGAGAGCGCACTTAAACATGCGGCACTCTGGGATGAGGTCAAGGATAAGCTTAATGTAAGCGCTTATGAACTCTCAGGTGGGCAGCAGCAGAGGCTATGTATTGCGAGGGCTCTGGCTGTAAAGCCGGAGGTCCTGCTGTTTGATGAGCCCACCTCAGCCCTTGACCCCATATCCACGGCGAAGATAGAGGAACTGGCTATTAATTTAAAAAAGGAAATAACTATAATTATAGTTACCCATAACATGCAGCAAGCTGCGAGGATGTCTGACTGGACAGGGTTTATGATGCTCGGTGAGTTGATCGAGTTTGGTAAGACCGATAAGGTCTTTACCGCACCTTCTAAAAAGCTCACAGAGGAATATATAACAGGGAGGTTTGGATAATGACTATTTTTGATGATGAACTAAGGGACCTTAAGGAGAAGATATTAAAGATGGGTCTACTCGTGGAGGCTGCTGTGAGGGATTCCATAAAATCCCTTGTTGAGAGAGACAGCGACTTAGCCAGGGAGGTTATAAAAAAGGACCACCAGATAAATGCCCTCGATGTTGAGATAGACGAGGAATGTATAAGGCTCATAGCCCTCAGGCAGCCAAAGGCAGGAGATCTAAGATTTATCACGACTGCCATGAAGATAACTACAGACCTTGAGAGGATGGGTGACCTTGCAGAGGACATCTGTGAGAGGGCGATTGAACTTAATGAGGAGCCACCTCTTAAGCCCTATATAGATATACCGAGGATGGCAGAGATCGCCCAGGGTATGCTCATTGATGTGCTCGATGCCTTTGTAAGGAGGGAGCCTCATATTGCCTATGATGTGATAAAGAGGGATGACGAGGTTGATAGACTCACTGTTCAGGTATTCAATGAATTACTCTTTTTCATGATTCAGGACCCAAAGACCGTATCAAGGGCTGTGAAGATCACTTATATTGCAAAATACCTTGAGCGCATAGCAGACCATGCAACAAATATTGCAGAGATGGTTGTATATATGGTTGAAGGAAAGATGATAAGGCATATGGATGCAACGTAATCACCTATTCACCTATTCACCCATGCACCCATGCATCTATTTATCTATCCTCTTTTCTGTTGCACTGTTCCTATTTTTCGCTCCACCTATTTTTGCCATTTCCGACATTGATATAGCCCTTTACCAGAAGGAGATCGCAGACAGACCTATCGGTGAGAGGATCGCCTTCTGGGCGGAAAGGTTTATAGGTACCCTCTATGACCCGGACCCTCTGGGAGAATATGTGAGGAAGAAGCTCATTGTTTCGGATGAAAGGGTTGATTGTATGTATCTGAGCTTTCGTGCCCTCGAGCTTGCCCTGAGTAGAACTCCTGAGGAAGCGGTTGAGATCGCTCTTGATAAGAGATTTGTTACCAGGGGTGTCATGAGGGATGGGCGGGTATTAAATTACGATGAGAGATTTCAGTATGGAGAGGATATGCTCGACAGTGGAAAGTGGGGAAAAGAAATAACGTCACTGGTCGGTAAGTTGTCTTATATAAAGGGATCGAGGGGCAGGGATATGGTGGCTGTTATCTCAAAGGAGGATATGCTCCGACTCCTTAGAGAAAAGAGGATTCACCTCAATAGCGGAGATTTTATCTACTTTGTGAAGTCTCCTGAAGGCAGGATTATTGATGAGATAGTAGGTCATATAGGGATCATAAAAAAGGAAGGCAATGAGACCTTCCTTATCCATGCTGGTGGTAGTAAGAATAAAGGTGGTGTTGTTAAAAAGGTCTCCCTGTTAGAATATATAGAATCAATGCCCTTTGCAGGTATAAGGATAGGTAGATTTATTGACCCTTGAGCTTCTTCACAATTTCAGGGAATTGACTCTTAAAATCAGGATGAACCCTTCCAAGAAACAATTTTATCCCCTTGATCTCCTGCTTCAACTCTTCCAGTTCTGTAAGAGCAGGACTCAGGCTATCGAACTTTTCTGTAAGGGTGCTTAATTCTTTTTCGAGTAAACTTATCCTATCTTTGAGATATTTTTCTTCTTTCATCGATTATTATTTTCTCCTCTGAAATTTTGTCTTTCTCCGAAGCTTTCTGTGTTTGTGTTTGCTCATCTTCTTCTTTCTCCATTTAACCACGCTACCCATTATTTCACCTCCTTACTCGTGACACGTAACTCGTCACTTGTTATTATATTCCTTTGCCTGTGACATAAAGGCCTCGAGCTGAATCTCTGTTGCAGGAGATTCTGTCCCATCATAAGCTATGCTGAGGCAGGGTATCCCGAAATCCCTGCTTATGCCCCTCATGAGGCTTGTTACAACGGTCCCTGGCATACATCCAAAGGGCATAGCATTGATTATGCCTGATGCCCCTCTTTCAATGAGGTCCAGGGTCTTCCCGATACTCAGTATCGCCTCACCCTCAAAGGAATCATGAAGATAGGGTGAGGCCTTTGTCAGGATGTCCTTTGTATCAGGTTCCTCAAGAGTCTTGAGTAACCCTCGAAAATGCCTCGAATATCGGTGTTCGATCCTCTTTTGAAAAAACCTTTTTAGTAGAAATTCAATAATAGCAGACCTGTCTCTTTTTATCAAGGCCTTTCTTAAACCCATAAGATTAACATAGTATATCCATTCCTCAACAGGGGCAAGCCATGCCTCCCCTCCGAGGGATTCTATCTTTCTTATCAGGTTTTCATTAGAGAATCTATGGCTCCTGACAAAGATCTCACCAACTATCCCTATCAAAGGCCTCTCTTCTTTATTTCTTGGTATCCTTGCAAAGTCTTCTCTCATCCTCTTCAGGACAGCCTCAACATTTCCATCTAAACCAATTAAAGATGAATAGAGGGTCTTTAGGTATCTGCTATATAATTCCTCTGTCAAACCTTTTTCTTTTTCATACGGCCTTGTCTCATGAAGACATTTATTGAGAAGCTCATAGGCAACAATCCCTTTCCAGGCATGAGCAGAAAAGTCCTTTCCAACTATTCCCAACTCGCGGTAAAAGGTAGAATCCTGATTCGGAGAAAAGATAGGGATATCCTTAAATCCAACTTCATCGAGTACCATCCTGTGAAATACATTATACTGTCCGAATCTACAGGGGCCGGAGCCAGAGGGCATAAAAAAAGCAGAGTGTCCAGGTTTAAAATCAGGAGATAGCACCTTTTTTAGCATATCTCCTGTTGTGACTGTGCAGGGGTAACATTCTTTCCCTGATACATATCTCCTACCAAGGTCAATGGCCTCACTGTCTGATTCGGGCAAAACTTCAGCCCTTATACCGCATTTCTCGAAGGCAGCAGCTAAGGCAAAGGCATGGTCTGACATGCGGGGGATATAGATAGTGCGTTCTTTTAATGATAGAGACATCCGGTGAATTGGTGAAGGGGTGAAGGGGTGAATCGGTGAAGAAGTGGTAAAAGGGTAAACCCTCTTTATCCCTTCACCAATATTCGCTTTAAGTTGCTGTTCTATACTATCGAGGAAGGCCTCACACCTGGTTATTGCACCAGCGTCTGCGCTGTGCTCATCTATCTCTAAGTGAAGAAAGGGCTTGCCCCCTAATTCCTTGGCAAAGTACTTTAAGATAAAAGAATCGGGACCGCAGGAGAAATTTCCGATATAAATAGGATAAAGAAGAGGGTTATTTTTTATAACCCTGGCAGCCCTCAGTATCCTCTGGCCTGATTTCCAGTACATATTGGGCCAGTCTTCAGAAACCCTCACTTTCTGAATATCGAGAAAATCAAAGGGTATAGATATAATCTCTAAATTTGCGAGCTTTCTCGGTAGGTCGAGATTGACCCCCTTGTCAGAGGCATTATAGGACCTGCCCACTATAACTATTCCGAGCCTGTTATCCCTTTGCAAGATTGAGAGTATTTCCTCCCCCTTCGATTTAATGGCATTGAAAAATTGAGTCTGCGCTTTTTTTGCAATTTCGATGGCACTGAAAAGCTCTCTCCTGCCTATCCCATAACCCTTAAAAACCCTGAGCAACTCTTTAATCAAGGCACCTTCACCCCGACTCATATCAACGATAGGGGTTAATATCTCTACCTCGGGATGGGCTACCTTTGCAGCATAGGGTATGGTTTGCGTGAGAGGGCAAGCAAAACCCCTTTCGAACTCATCTTCTACATCATTCATATTTATAAAGCTCGGTATTAAAAGGGTCTTTATTCCATTGTCTATCAGGTATCTTATGTGACCGTGCGCTACCTTGATCGGAAAGCATGTATCGGCCAGGACAGCCTCGGTCCCTGTGTTGACGATCTCTCTATTGGTCTTTGGAGAGACCACAACCTCAAAACCCAGTTCCCAGAGGATAGTGGTCCAGAAGGGAAGGTAATCATGGAAGAAGAAGATATAGGGAATACCTATCCTGCGCGATGCGTAATGTGTGACGCCTAATGCGTCTATGGCTTTTAACTCATTACGCTTAACGCTTAACGCTTCACGGTCTTTGTGTTCCTTCCAGAGCATCTCTTCCCTGAAGGCAAATAGGTCTTCTATCTCCTTTTTTTGCCCACGCCTTACATCATATTTTTCGCACCTTCCTCCATAATAGAGAAAGCCTTCCTCTCCCTCTATCTTAACCCTGTTTATCTCACAGACATTTGGACATCCTTTACACTCAAAGGAACTAATCTCATAGGGCCTCTCTGATAGGTCGAAACCCTTGAACTTTGTTAAGCGGTGAAGGGGTGAATTGGTGAAGCGGTGAATAGAGGTTTTATCATCACCTATTAACCTGTTCACCGATTCACCGGTTTTCATATAGTCCCTGGCAATCAGGGCCATTCCTATAGCCCCTGTCACGTCATGATGAGGCGGCACAATAATTTCTTTGCCCAGATAATTTTCAAAGGCAGCCACTACCGCCTTATTAAAGGCAACGCCTCCCTGAAAGAATATCTTATTGCCGATAGGTTTTCCTGCCACGACCTTATTTATATAATTCTGGACAATGGAGTAGGCAAGGCCTGCCAGCAAATCATTTTTATCAGCCCCTTTCTGGAGATTTGCCATTAAGGAATTCTCCATAAAGACGGTACATCTCTCACCAAGTCTACAGGGACTCTCAGCAGAGCAGGCACATTCAGCAAACTCTCCCTTAATGGATATATTGAGCTTCTCGGCCTGTTCTTCAAGAAAAGAACCTGTACCTGCCGCGCAGGCCTTGTTCATCTCGAAGTCAACTATAATGCCATCCCTGAGGGATATATACTTAGAATCCTGACCACCTATCTCAAATATTGTATCTACTGTCCTATCAATAAACACTGCTGCCGTTGCCTGGGCAGTTATCTCGTTCTTGACTATATCGGCTCCCACATAGTCAGCTATCATATACCTGCCTGAACCTGTCGTTCCAACGCCTGCTATCTCGACCTTATCACCTATCTCCTTCCCTATCTCCCTCAATCCCTGGTTTACAGCCTCTATAGGCCTTCCTGCTGTCATGAGATACCTCTTTGTTAGGAGATTACCGTCCTCATCTATGACAGCAAGGTTTGTGCTGATTGAGCCAATATCTATGCCTAAAAAAGCCTTTATCCCGCCCTGGCGGGATGCATGATCCGTGATTCGTGATGAGTTGATCTCTCCTGACTCGCTACCATTTATGTATAACTTTTTATGGTTCTCTAAGACGAGTGGTTTATGGCCTGACTCTACATATCTTATTTGATCAATCAATGAACCGAATTTATCAAGGTCAAGATTGTTTTCTCTTCCCTCTTCCATATCCTTAAGGACTGCACCGATAGCACCCATAAAGGCAAATTCATCAGGTACTACAAATCTGTCAAATCCAAAAACTTCCTTGAATGCCCTTACCATCCCCTTATTTGCCGCAACACCTCCCTGAAAGGATACAGGTTCTTCAATATCCCTTCCTCTCACTATGGAACCCTTAAAATTCCTTGCCACGGCAAAACATAAACCTGCCACTATGTCCTCTACAGGTGTTGCTATCTGTTGAAGATGAATCATATCAGACTTTGCAAAGACGCTACACCTTCCAGCAACCCTGGCAGGTCTCTTTGACCTCAGAGCCAACTCGCTGAACTCCTCAATCGTCAACCTCAATCTCTCAGCCTGTTGATCAAGAAAAGACCCAGTTCCAGCAGCACAAACGGAATTCATTGAAAAGTCTTCTATAGAGTCACCCTTTATTTTTATCAACTTCGAGTCCTCGCCACCAAGCTCTATAATAGTCCTTATATCAGGATAGAGCCTTCTTGTTGCAAAGGCCTGAGCACTTATCTCATTCGTAAAAGGAATGCCGAGTTTTTGAGATATGATCTTTCCGGCTGAACCTGTAACTGATAAGGAGAAAGATTCCCCGAATTGATAAATATTGTTCAGCATATTATAGGCTACTCGTAAGGGATGCCCCTTGTGTCTTTCGTAAAAAGAGGCGATCCTTTGACCTTTTTCGTCGAGGACCACAGCCTTGACGCTTACAGAACCTAAATCGAGGCCTATATATCTCATTTGTTACCCCCGTTTATTATAAAAATATTGTTAACCATTCCTCAAAGGTCTGGAATTTTTCTTCACCGTAAGCCATTACAAGTTCTCTCACCTTCTCAAGGGGCTTTTCATGAGTGAGGTCATGCTCGGTCTTCGAAAAGAATTTATCAGCAAGACAAATGATCTTTTCCTCGATTGTCTCGGGAACCATATCCCTTTCAGGTAAGGGGAGTCTCTTCTTTCTGACATCATCTGCTGTTATACCAAGCCCAACATGCCTCTCGCATACGAGGGCATGTCTGTTAAGGCCTTCTCCCTCGAGAATCTCCCTGCCAAGGTAACCGTGACATATATAATCATGATATCCAAAGCAGCCTATCTTTGGCGCATTTGTAAAAAATATCCCTATATCATGGAGTATAGAGGCCTCTCTAATAAAATCTATATCTGGATTGAGATGATTAACCCTCTTTGCTATCTCAACAGCCTTCCTTGCAACGGCCTTTCCGTGATTAACGAGGAAATAATAGGCCTTTGAATCAGGCTCGTAATATTTCTCGATTATCTTAAAAGGATCAACCATGGCTTATAAACTCACCATCACCTCTAACCGAGAAACCTTCTCAGATGGGCAGCCTCGACAATCATACCCTGAAGATTACCTGTTTCACCGTCCTTAACAGCCCTTATTATCCTCGATGTCATGAGTTTGTGGTTGGGGTCAGAATCAAAGGGACCCCATCTATTGAGGAACCCTTTTATAGTGACGCTAACCTCTTCAGGTAGTATGTGGAAGACATCATCATTAAAGAATGTCAGGGCCTTCCCAAGATCGAATTCATAATTAATGTATGCCTCTCTCAGACAGTTTATGTCATCATTGCTCAATGAACTGAGGCCAATTATCTCAGGAGGCAAACCTATTGAATAACAGGTTGCACAAAAACTTATCACCCTCGGTAGCCTTATCTTTCCAACACTCCTCGAATAGCCGAAAAGACCCACATGGAGTTTTCTCATCCGCCTCCTCGGTATAAAGGTGGAAAGGTTATTTATCAGAGGTGCAATATGTGCAATCAGTCTTTGATACTCAGAAGATACCTTCTCTATAATTTCAAGACACCTTTCTTCATCGACCTCCATGCCCTTTTTCATCTGAGATGCCTTAAGCTTATTTATCCCGGCTATAACAGAGGGGACAGGATTGTCGTATTTAAAGGCAGACTGAATAGTGAAGGTCTGTACATCAGGATATTCTGAGAGGACATAATCAACCGTTTCAGGGGTTAGGTGCCCCCTGAAAGGAGGGGAACCCACACCAAGAATTGGATATATCCTTATGCCTGTCTCATCAGAGAGTTTCCTTAACCTCTGCAGGGCAATCTTATTACAGAGTATGGCACTGACCATCCCGTAGTTCATGGCAGGATCTGATCTTGCGATAAAGACCCTCTGATGAGAAATGTCTTTATCCTTGAGATATTCTCTGACAATCCTGTTCGACTCGAGCATGTGCTCCCTGTCCTCAAAAAGTGGTATGACATTTATCCTCTCGGGATTAAAATCGCCTATCCATTCAGCTATAGTAATATCACCTGGATAAAAGGGGCTCCTTTGCTTTCCTACGACAAAATCCTTGTAATAATAGTAAATCCTGTTAAGACTTGCTGATGATAGGGTCATAGGAAGGATTACTTCGAATATAGGAGCTATCTTTTCTCCGTAAAAAAGCA
>JBKBUA010000003.1:10019-24332 GCA_046290845.1 Thermodesulfovibrionales bacterium | reverse complement strand
TTGCCGAGTCGCAGGACCTCGGTATGCTTTCGAGGGTCTCTACAAGTACCTTTGCCTCGTCCTTTTCTACATCAGGGTTTGGAACCCTTAAGGTCAGGAAGACATCCTCACCAAGTCTCATTTTCTTAAAAAAGTGTTCATATCGAGTAAGTAATTTCCTGACAACAAAGTCATCCACCTCTTTGCCCTCGCAGTCCCACATCTGCTCATCGCATCCGAGATGGGAAAAGGCATAATAGGCCTCCTGTATCTCATCGTCACCTGACATATCCTGACTCTCCGCAAAGAAAGGCAAGAGAACATTGTCAGGGTGCTGTGTAGACATAATTCTCGGTATCTTCATCTTTACTCCTTAGTTTGTAATTATTTTAACCTAAATTGAGGGTATTTTGAACCAATTTTTAAGGGCCTCTGACAGAAGTAGATTGGTTTCAAGGAAGCAGATATGGTAAAGAGACTCAATGTTAGTTGTAAATGGTAATGAATTGTGCTCACAATCTATGGGCGATCTCTATGTCCTTATTGCCTCTGTAGTGATCTTCTCAGCCAGGTCGAAGATAGCCCTCTTGTCCTCCTCATTTCTTGCCTCTATATAAAACCGAACCTTTGGCTCCGTGCCTGATGGTCTTATCATCATCCATGAACCGTCATCAAAGACGATCTTTGTACCATCGACAGTTATTACCTCAATAACCCTTCTCATCTTGTTACCAACCATGACCGCAGTTCCTTCTTTGTATCTATCCTTTATAACCGAGAGTCTTCTGATAAGTGGTTCTCCTGTCAGTGAACGGTCAACACCTATGCCTGCCCGATCAGGATAGTAATAACCAAATTCATCCATAATATCTCTGAGGTATTCGCTCAGGTTTTTGCCTGTGACAGCCATCATCTCGATAGCGAGGAGTAGTCCAAATATGGCATCCTTTTCAAGGGTATGATTATAGCCTGATATTCCATCCGATTCCTCGAAGGCAACTATTGCCCGTTCCTTCGATGTCCTCAATAAATAAGGTCTAAAGTGTTTGAAACCTACCTTTGTCTCTTTAACAGATACGCCTAATTTCCCCGCAATGGCGTTGACGAGATTGCTTGTCCCTACAGACTTAGCAACTACACCCCTGATATTCCTGTATTTATAGAGATAGTGGAATGCCATGGCACCAAAATAATTCATCGGTATCTGGGCATGACCATCGGCGTGTCTTATTCGGTCGCCATCGGGGTCCATGATAGCACCGAGCTTGAATCGTGCGGTGCTTCCTTTCAGCATATTCATCACACCTTCCATATTCTTTTCAGATGGTTCAGGGGCAACGCCACCAAAGAGATAATCGTTATCGGTGCGTAAAAACCGCATCTTTTCATTAGCCCCAACCCCAACTATCCTCTCGATGCGGCCTCTCGTAGCACCATGGACATGGTCAATGCAGACAATACAGTCTTCCCTTCTTATATAGTCCCTGATCCTTTCGAGATCTATAGTGCCTCTTTCATTGAGATACTTCATGTATAAATCTGTAAGATCAATCCTATCAACATTGACAGGGACTGAAGGTGGAATAATTGTTGCTTTGTTCATCATCCTGTTTGCTATGTCCTCAATAATAGATGTAATCTCGGTTCCGGCAGGACCGCCATCAGAAGGATTAAACTTGAGGCCAGCATAATTTGCAGGATTATGAGAAGGGGTCAGGTTAATTGAACAGGCAGCGTCAATCATCTCTATACCTGCTGAAAACTCAGGGGTAGTCGCCTCTCCAGCATACCATGTCCTTATGCCCTCTTTCTGAAGCAATCCTATAACCTCCATTGCGAAATCACGACCCAGGAAACGGTTGTCATGGCCGACTATCACGCCACGCCTCTTTATATCCTCAAAATCCTTTACGCCCATCGAATCCATTACTGATCTGTCATTGCTTCTGAACATCTCTATAATCGCCATTGTCACAATCCTAACATTGTTAAAGGTGAAGTCAGTCCCTATCTCTCCTCTCCAGCCCGATGTACCAAAGATTATCCTTGCAGGATTTTTGTTATCCCTTGCAAATGCTTCAATGACCCTGAGCAGGTCTCGTTTGTTAAAGGGATCGGAAAGTATCTCCTTCCAGCATGAAGTTGCGTCACTGAATTTTCCAACCATTTATTGTTACCTCCTCTTTAACTCTGAACTTTTTACACCCCATTTTCGCATGCCCTCTCCAGATTTATATTTTTATTATACACAAAGGATCGGGGAGATAAAATATTGGGAAGGTCAGAAATCGAAAGTCAGAAATCTGATACTAACTCCGATAGCTACATCTGACATCCGTTATCCTTCCAATATCCCCTGAAGAAAGATTAAGACCCCGGGTCCTAAATACAACAATTTATGAAGCATGAATAAGACAGGAACCATAATTATAGTTCAAAAATTTACATAACTTTTACAAATAATTAACAGCAAATTTACAAATTATAATTTTAGAATTAATCATGAAACTTAGAGATCAGGAGGTGATGATAAGTATCGTTTTAGGGTTTGGAGCAAATTTAAATGTTAGATTAAAAAACAAAGGAGGAGATACAAAATGAGTAAAAAAGGCATGTATTTTTTTGCGGCTTTGCTGGCGCTTTTCCTTGTTGGTGCCTTTTACTATTCAAGCGCAGATGCTCAGAAGGCAACTTCAAAGGAAAAAGCTGTAAAAGTTGAGACCTGTTATGGATGTCACGAACCTATCAAGGAACTTCATACAATGGGCAAGCATGCAAAAGTGAACTGCTCTAATTGCCATAGTGGCCTGGAGAAACATGTAAAAGCCCCAGGACCTGATACAAGACCCACAACCGACACATCCTGGGAGGCCTGTGGACAATGTCATAAGGAACAATATGAGAGCTTCATGAAAGAGGCATATCATAGGCCTGCAAGGGATGAGAAGTCACAACTTACAAATAGAGCACCAAACCCATTCTGGGACAAATTAATGATGGGGCATGGCTTTACAAAGGAACATGCCCTTACAAGGAGCCACAAATGGATGCTTATTGACCATCTTGTAGTGGACAGGGCCTATGGCGGAAGGTTCCAGCCAAAGAATGGCTGGCAGTATATCTTTGAAGGTGGCAAGGCCTGGGATGTGCTCATGGATACAAAACCCGATGCAAAGGAACATAAGGCATTTATCCCTCAGTCTGCAGCAGCAGCAAACCCTGTATGCTTGAACTGTAAGACACAGGATCACATCCTCGACTGGGCATATATGGGAGACCCTGATAAGGGTGCAAAGTGGTCAAGGACATCCTTTGTCCCTGAGTTTGCAAAGAATCTTCAGCACGGACTGAATTGCTTTATCTGTCATGATCCCCATGCTGCAAAGCCGAGAATAGTAAGGGATGGTTTAATAGATGCACTCACAAGACCTGATGGAGACACCCTCTGGCATAAGGATCCGAAGAGGACAGGAATCAAGGTTATTGATTTAGGGGTAAGGGGCTATACAAGAAAGATTGCCCTTCTTGACAAATATGATACGAGGCTTCAGTGCGGACAGTGCCATGTTGAGTATAACTGCAACCCGGGCACAGATACTAAGACCGGCGAAAAAGTGACAATGAAGGACAGGAGGACAAACCACTTCCCCTATAAGGATGTCTTTGAGCTTTATGATCACTATGTGAATAAGGTCCACTTCCTCGATTTCAAACACACTTTGACAGGGGGTCTTCTCTGGAAGGCACAGCATCCTGAGGCAGAGACATTTTATAACTCAAAACATGCAAAGGCAGGCGTTGGATGCGATGACTGCCATACACCTAAGGTGAAGGATAAGATGACAGGAAAGACCTATACATCGCATTTTGCAGTAACACCGAAGGTTCAACTTAAAGACACATGTCTGAAGTGCCATTCAAAATGGACAGAGGAGCAGGCAAAGTATGCCATTGACTCTATTAAGGCATATACAAAGGGCAAGATGAGAAAGGCTGAGTTCTGGCTTTCTGCATTGATTGATAAAATCGTTGAGGCAAAGAAGGCAGGGGTAGATGCAGAAACGATTAAGAAGGCACAGGATCAGCACCTAAGGGCTCATATACTCTGGGAATACTGGACAGCAGAAAACTCAGATGGTTTTCATAACCCAGAGATGGCAAGGGAATCCCTCACAAGGTCTGTTGATGAATCGCAGAAGGGGATCAAGATCCTGACTGATGCCATGGCAGCAAAAACAGCCGCAAAGTAATTCGATATCGAGGCGGGGCATATGCCCCGCCTTAAATCTTGTAACCTTTGGTAAAAGTAAAAAGGAGGCATTATGAAAAGGTTGATAATTCTGTTTCTGATATTTGCCCTTCCTGTCGTGGTTATTGCAAAAGAGAAAGGCCATATAAAGACATCGGCGGACCAGGAATGTTATGAATGCCACGGTAACCAAATGCAGGCATGGCAGGATGGCAAGCATGGGCTTATGAATGTTAAATGTGTGGTATGTCATGGCTCAACAGATAAAAACTTCGTAGCAAAGCCTGATATTTATAAATGTAGGGGATGTCATGGAGAACAGGTAAGTGATGTAGAAAAAAAGCTACCTCTTAAATTGAGGAATTGTTTCCTCTGCCATGACCATCACTCTGTGACATTGAAGTTTCACATGAAAGGGGGTAAATAAGGATGAAGATTACAAGAAGACAACTCCTGAAATATTCTGCAGCCCTGGCAGCAGCATCTGCCATAGGTCTTGAGCTACCTTTGCCAAAGGATCTCGAGGCAGTGCATGTTGAGAAATGGGTAAAGGGTGTCTGCAGATACTGTGGTGCAGGTTGCGGTGTTTATGTTGGTGTTGACAAAGGCAAGGTTATTGCTGTTCAGGGAGATAAGGACAACTGGAATAAAGGATTTCTTTGTGTAAAGGGATATTACCTGCCACCGATTCTTTACGCAGAAGACAGGGCAAGATATCCTATGCTTAAAAAGGGCGATAAGTTTGTCCGCATTTCGTGGAAAGAGGCAATGGACCTGATGACAGAGAAGTTTGCCGATTCAATAAAAAAGCACGGCGTCCACTCCGTTGCCTTTTACGGTTCAGGCCAGGCATACACAGAGGAGTCTTACTTTATGAATAAGCTCTTCAAGGGAGGTCTTGGCACGAATAATATAGACGGCAATCCGAGACTCTGCATGGCCTCTGCAGCAGTTGGCTATGCCTCCACCTTTGGAAAGGATGAGCCGATGGGCGCATACGACGATATATACCACTCGGACTGCTTCTTCATAATAGGTTCTAACATGGCAGAGTGCCATCCTGTTATATTCAGGCTCATAAACGAGAGGAAACAGAAGAACAAGGATGTGAAGATAATAATGGTTGATCCCCGAAAGACTCTATCTGCAAGGATTGCTGATCTACACATGAGCTTTGTCCCAGGCACTGACCTTGCGATCTTGCACGCCATGGCGCATGTGATAATAAAGGAAGATCTTTACAGCAAGGATTATGTGAACAACCATATCGTCTTTAAGACGATCAAAGACGATAAGCCTGCAAAAGTTACATTTGATGATTATGTGAAATTCCTTGAAGAATACACACCAGAGGCTGCAGAGAAGATATCTAAATGTCCGAAGGAGGATATTGTTAAGGCAGCAAGATGGTTTGCCCAATCAAAGGCAACCATGAGTTTCTGGACAATGGGTTTGAATCAGAGGACAAGGGGGGTCTGGGCAAACAACCTTGTCCATAATTTACATCTCCTTACAGGACAGATCTGCAGGCCTGGCGCTACACCATTCTCACTCACAGGTCAGCCCAATGCCTGCGGCGGTGTAAGAGATACAGGATTATTGAGCCATCTGCTACCTTACGGCAGGCTTGTTGCAAATGAAGCACACAGGGAAGAAATGGAAAAGTTCTGGGGGGTTCCAAAAGGCAGGATTCATCCCAAACCAGGTCCAACAGCAGTCGATATATTCAGGGCCTTCAGTAAGGGAGAGATAAAATGCCTATGGGTTGCCTGTACAAATCCAGGACAGAGCCTTCCTAATGCAGGGCCCTATAGAAAGGGGATGGAGTCAAAGGATACATTCTTCGTTGTATCAGAGGCATACCATCCATCGAGGACATCGGAGCTTGCAGACCTCGTCCTGCCGGCAGCCTTATGGGTAGAAAAGGACGGCACTTATGGGCAGTCAGAGAGGAGATACCAGTATCTTGAAAAGGCAGTAAATCCTCCAGCAGAGGCAAGGCCTGATCTGGAGGTGATGATTGAATTTGCTCATAAACTGTTTGACAAGCTCGGCAGGTCAGAGGAGGCAAAGAGACTTTTCAACTTCAAGACCTCTGAGGATGTATGGAACGAGATAAGACAGTGTTCTAAGGACACTGCCTATGACTTCATGGGTATGACGAGGGCAAGGTTGAAAAAAGAACATGGTATTCAATGGCCCTGCCCAACTGAAGACCATCCGGGGACAGTCAGACGATACACCGCCAAATATGGAGACATCTTAGTTAAGAAATTCGACCCCCAGGCAAAGGATGTATCCTTCTACGGTGCAAAGGCCGACGGCAATAAGGCTACTGTCTGGCTCAGACCATACAAGGGACCTGCAGAGCCGCCTGATGCCGAATATCCCTATATTCTGACTACAGGGAGACAGATAGAACACTGGCATACAGGCACGATGACACTCAAGGTTGCTGAATTGAAGCGTTCGGCTCCAAATGCCTATGTCGAGATCAATCCGAGGGATGCACAAAAACTCGGCATCAAGAGCAGGGATAAGGTGAAGATCACATCGAGAAGAGGTTCTATTGTCCTTGAGGCAAAGGTTGTGGATGTGCCGAGGGATGGACTTGTATTTGTTCCCATGCACTATCCTGATAAACTGATTAACCTTGTCACGATTGATGCCTATGATCCTATGTCAAAGCAGCCTGAGTTCAAGATCTGCGCAGTAAAGATAGAGAAGGCATGATGGCTGTTGCAAGTGTGATAGTGGAGTTTGAAAATGGAGCTGGCGAGGCTGTCTTAAACAGCCTCGCCAGAATAAACAATGTCAGCGTCTATGGGATTAAGGATAATCAGATAGTTACTGTTATTGAGGGTGAGGACATGCAGGTTATTGATAACACGATTAAGGGACTATACAGTATTGACAATGTAATAGGTGTATACCCTGTCTATGCAGGAGATTATGAGTAAGAATATCCTCAGGCCACCTGGCGCATCTAAAGAAATCGACTTTATCTCAAAATGCATAAGATGCGGCAAGTGCGTTCAGGTCTGCCCTTATAAATCCATAAAGATCGCAAGCCTCTTTGACGGCTTGTCTGTTATGGGTACACCAATTATAAAAGCGAGAGAGATACCCTGCTATCTCTGTATGAAATGCCCGCCTGTCTGCCCTTCGGGCGCACTGGATAGAAAACTGAAGAATAAGCAGGATGTAAGAATGGGTATAGCCAAAATAAACAAAAAGGATTGCCTTGCATGGCAGGGAACCCTGTGCAGGAGTTGTTATCAGAGTTGTCCGATATTTGATGAGGCAATAAAGATGGATAACGAGCTGAGGCCCGTTGTGGATGAGAAAAAGTGTGTAGGCTGCGGCATATGCGAAAATGTCTGTCCGGTTGAACCAGCAGCGATAAATGTTAAACCAAGGTAGATCGATGAAGATTAAGATATTCAGACGAATAACTCAGGTTTTAACGATTCTTTTGATAGTCGCTATACCAATTTTGAACAGAAAGGGTATAACCATCCTTATGGGAAGCCTTTATTCCCTTGCCATAGACGGCGTATGGATAACAGACCCTCTGAGCGGTTTTCAGGTGATATTGTTTACATTGTCAGCAGAAAGCAAGCTTTTGCTCTCAATGCTCATTCCGATTGCTATTGCCTTTATCTTTGGAAGGGTCTTTTGCAGTTGGGCATGCCCGCAAAATACAATCTCTGAAATCTTTGACTACCTTTCTGAGAGACTATCCCTGAAAAGACTTGCAAAACCTTCACCACGGCCATTGCCGAGATATGCAGTGCTTGCAGCCTTACTCATACTGGTACTTTTACTTGGCTTTCCTGTTGCAAATCTCATCTCTGCACCAGGGATAATATCTGTTCAGGTCTCTAAGTTATTTTATGAAGAAACTGTGGGATTAGAGATACTCCTTGTTGGTATTATTATTCTTGCAGAGATTTTCTTACTTAGAAGGGTATGGTGCAACTATATCTGTCCTGTCGGAGGCTTTCTTGGTCTGTTCAGGTTTAAGAAAACAATGAAGGTTTCTTATAAAGAAGACACTGAGCATGTGTGCGGTAGGTGCCTTGAATGCGTAAAGGCGTGCCGGCTTGGTCTTAATCCTATGGAAGGAAAGATATACCCATTATGTCACAATTGCGGTGACTGCATAGCTGCCTGTGAGAAGATCAAAGGGAAAAACAGACCCCTGTCCTTTAAATTTTGAGGTTCGTGACCGTTATAGTCCGAATAAAGGAAGTTCCCTTAATTATGGCATGCCTATACCTTCTATCTTTGTTCCACAGTTAGAACATTTTGAATTCTTCATCTTTATTGTTGTAAGGGAAAAACCAAATCTCTCGATAAGCAGTTCACCGCAGGCGGGGCAATAGGTATTTTCCCCACCTTCTCCTGGGACATTGCCCTCATAAACATACTTCAAACCTGCCTTAAGCCCTATTTCCCTTGCCCTTCTGAGTGTGCTTATAGGTGTTCGAGGCTGATCAGTGAGTTTGTATGTGGGATAGAACTGTGTCACATGCCAGGGCATCGCAGGGTCAACAGACCTTATGAATTCCGCAACCCACATCAGAAACTCGTCAGAGTCATTATATGTGGGGATGATCAGTGTAGTGACCTCCACCCAGACGCCGAGTTCCTTCATGAGTTTTATTGTATCAAGGACAGGCTGGAGCCTCGCACCAGCCACCTTTTTATAGAAGTTGTCATCGCCCTTCAGGTCTATGTTATTTCCATCGAGATAGGGTGCGATGGTCCTCGTTGCCTCAGGGCTTGTGTATCCATTACTTACAAATACATTCTTAATCCCTTTCTCGTGAGCGAGCCTTGCACAATCATAGGCAAATTCAAAGAATATGGTTGGTTCTGTATATGTATATGATATACTCTCACAACCTGTTATCTCCGCCTCTCTTACTACCTCCTCAGGGGTCATCTCCTCACCAGGGATGTCAGGATATATCTTTGGATACTGTGATATATCATAGTTCTGGCAATGGAGGCATCGGAAGTTGCAACCCACAGTGGCAATGGAGTATGATCTCGAGCCTGGATAGAAATGAAAGAGGGGTTTTTTTTCAATAGGGTCTATATGTCGGGCTATGACCTTCCCATAAACGAGGCTGTAAAGTGTTCCATCGATATTTTCCCTTACCGCACAGATTCCCCTTTTGCCTGGTGATATGGTGCAGTGCTGGGCGCAGAGGAAGCACCTGACCTTCCCCTCGCCGAGCCTCTCGTAAAACATCGCCTCCTTCATTCTTATTCTTTCTTCCTCGGCCTTTTTCCTGTAGTCTTTTTCGGCCTTTTAGGTTTTTCTTCCACTTTTTTAGTTGTCTTCCGTCTCCTACCCTTTTTCTTTGGTTCTTCTACGATAGGCGTCTCGGTTTCCTCAATCACTGTTTCCTCTGCTTCTGCTGTTGGCATGGTTTCTGATATGACCTCTCCTTCCTCTGCTGAAACCTCTACCTCTGGTTCTTCTATCTCCTGTCCTGCGTGCCTTGCCAGTACAATTCTTTCCGCCTCAAGCCAGTCATCGAGGTCATGGCCGTGGGCGCATCCTCTCCTGAGATAAAGTTCATAGGCAACCTTTGCTATCTCCTCCTGCAGATTCATAATCCCCTCCAGATATAATATTTTTCTTATCATACCACTATTTTTGACTTTATGCAATTAATCGAATCGCCCTCAATGGCAACCATCAATTGGCATCTACGGTATCTCCATGCCATTGCAAAATCTTTTTAAACTTTGTACACTCTCATATGAAAAAAAAGAGAAGGATAGCCGTTATTGTCAGAAATAGACAGGAAGAGGCCTTAAGAATGGCCCTGGGAATAGCGATCCTCGATGACTCGATTGATATTTATATTCTCGACAATAAACTAATGGAAACAGAGAAAAATCTGATGAATCTTGAGATGATAAAGGCCATGGGATTGAAGCTCTTCACAAATCTTAAAGAAAACGGGGAAATAAATCACCTTACCAGCGAAGAGATAGCGTATAAGCTTCTCGAATACGACCACATAATTACTTACTGACCCTAAAGTGAGGTTATGCGTGATGAGTACTGCGTAAAGGGTAATGCGTGACGGGTGATGAGTTTTTTAACTCGTCACTCATTACTGATTACTGATTACGAATGACCTCGAATAAGAGTGTGTAGTGCATAGTGATATAAAATCCCTATACACTACACGTCTATACTTTTTTCTTCTACTTCTTTTGTTTTAGTTCAAAGGCCTTAACAGCCTTGCCTGCTGCCTCTTCAGCCCTCTTAGCGGCCTCCTCAGCCCTCTTAGCAGCCTCTTCAGCCCTCTTCATAGCAGCATCTGCCTTTCCGCAACAATCCTGAGCTATCTTTTTTGCCTCTTCTGCAAGTTTCTTTGCATCAGCAGCCTCTTTCTTTGCCTCTGAAACCTCAGAAGATAGGGACTTTGTCTTACCCTCAAGGTCGTTCAGACGGGACTCAATTGCTGCGACCCTTGATTCAAGCTTACTTATCCTGTCCACGAGAGGGTCAATCTGTTGCTTAACGTAATCCTTTGTTGCACAGCCAAATGAGAATAAAAATAATATTGATACTAAAAGTAAAAGGGCCTTTTTCATATCCTCTCACCTCCTTTCGCAATTTAATATTAGCTCCAGAGATAAAAAAAATCAACTCTTATTTGAACCTGGAATTCCAGGCCTCTCAAAATTCGTCATTAGAAATTGATGCGAAGTGAATATCACAAATTCAGAGGGTTTGACTTGATTGCCCTCGTAAGGTTAATATTTTTTATGCACCAACACTCGGACTACATACCTCTTCATCTCCATACAGAATACAGCCTTTTGGATGGTTCTATAAAGATAGATGAGCTTATTGAGCTTGCATCACATTACAGGATGCCTGCCCTTGCTATTACTGACCATGGTAATCTTTTTGGAGCAATAGAATTTTATAAAAAGGCATCAAAGGCAGGTATTAAGCCTATAATAGGGTGTGAGGTATACGTATCGCCAGGTAGCAGGTTTGATAAAAAAACCTCTGAATCCCCCTTTCATCTCATACTCCTTGCAAGGGACAATGAGGGATACAGTAACCTCTCTACCCTTATAACAAAGGCGTACACAGAGGGTTTTTATTATAAACCGAGGATTGATAAAGAGCTTCTCGAAAGGTATTCAAAGGGTCTAATAGGTCTTTCTTCATGTCTGAAAGGCGAGATACCTCATTACCTCGGAAAGGAGATGACTGATGAGGCCAGGAAGGCAGCCATTAAATACATGGAGATATTCGGGAAGGAAAACTTCTATATAGAACTCCAGGATAATGGTCTTCAGGAACAGATAAAAATCAATAGAAAACTGATTGAACTTGCAAGGGAGCTTGAACTTCCAATGGTTGCAACAAACGACTGCCATTACCTCAAACCTGAAGATGCAAGGGCCCACGATGTCCTCGTATGCATACAGACAGGCAAGACCGTTAATGACCCTAACAGGATGAGATTCGGCTCTCAGCAGTTTTATTTCAAGTCTCCGGAGGAGATGAAGAAGGCCTTCGATGATATACCTTCAGCGATTAAAGCCACATGGGATATTGCAGAGAGATGCAATGTCAGATTCGATCTCAATGCCCAGTTATTGCCAAGTTTTAATGTTGATAAAGGAATTTCTCCAGAGTTATATCTCAAGGAACTTGCTACATCAGGACTGAAAAACAGATTCGGTAATCCCCCTGAAATATATTCAGATAGATTATCAATGGAACTGGATGTAATAAACAGGATGAAATATGCCCCTTATTTCCTTATAGTCTGGGACTTCATAAGGTTCGCCAGGGAAAGGGGGATACCGGTTGGTCCAGGGAGAGGTTCGGCTGCAGGCAGTCTCGTTGCCTACTGCCTGGGCATCACAGAGATAGACCCTATAAAATACAACCTCCTCTTCGAGAGATTCCTTAACCCCGAGAGGATAAGCATGCCAGATATTGATGTAGATTTCTGCACAGACCGCAGGCCAGAAGTCATTGCCTATGTTGCAGAAAAATACGGTCATGACAGGGTATCTCAGATAATAACCTTCGGCACCATGGCTGCAAAGGGAGCAATAAGAGATGTTGGAAGGGCCCTCGCTATGCCCTATGCCGAGGTCGACAAGATTGCAAAGCTTATCCCAGAAGGGCCGAACATACCGATTGATGAGGCCCTCAAGATAGAGCCACAGTTAAAGGAACTCTACGATACAAACCCGAAGATTAAGGACCTCCTCGATATAGCAAAAAGGCTGGAAGGTCTCTGCAGACATGCCTCAACTCATGCAGCAGGCGTTGTTGTTTCACCAAAACCACTTACAGATCTTGTACCACTTTACAAAAACCCTACTGATAATACTATCACCACCCAGTTCGATATGACATCAATTGAAAGCCTCGGCTTACTGAAATTTGACTTCCTCGGTCTTAAGACACTCACCATAATAGAAAAAACTCTGAGGCATATAAGGGCATCAAAGGGGATTGACCTTTCCCTCAAAGACCTCCCTCTCGAGGATGAATTGACCTATAAACTTCTCTGTTCGGGCCAGACAACTGGCATATTCCAGCTCGAGAGTTCAGGAATGAGAGATCTCCTCGTTAAGATGCAGCCTGACTGTTTTGAGGACCTTATAGCCCTCGTTGCCCTTTACAGGCCGGGCCCACTCGGTAGTGGTATGGTTGATGACTTTATAAAAAGGAAGAAAGGGCTTGTGCCTGTAAAATACGAGATTCCCCAGCTTAAAGAGATCTTGAGCGAGACCTATGGCGTTATCCTCTATCAGGAACAGGTAATGAGGATAGCCAATAAACTCGCAAATTTCACCATGGGACAGGCTGACATTCTCAGAAAGGCAATGGGGAAGAAAAAACCCGAAGAGATGGAGAAACAGAAGGAGGCCTTTATTAAAGGAGCAATTGCTAATGGAATTCCTGGAAAGAAGGCAACGAGACTCTTTGACCTCATGGCCTTTTTTGCAGAATACGGGTTTAATAAGTCTCATTCCGCAGCTTATGCCTATCTTGCATACCAGACCGCTTATCTCAAAGCCCATTATCCTGTTGAGTTTATGGCTGCTAATCTCAGTGCTGATATGGATAAGACGGACAAGATTATTAAGGCTATCTCGGAATGCAGAAAGATGTCTATCACCATATTACCGCCTGATATAAATGAAAGTGAACGGGAATTTAAGGTAATAGGCAATGCCATAAGATTCGGTCTTGAGGCGGTAAAAGGGGTTGGCAGCTCAGCCATAGAGTCCATTTTAGAGATTAGAGAGAAGGACGGGCCATTCAAATCCTTTGAGGACTTTCTACAGCGCATTGAAAGTAAAAGGGTAAACAAAAAGGTCATCGAAGGTCTAATTAAGGCCGGTGCCTTCGACTCAACCGGCATAGGAAGAAAAGAGGCCCTATCTATCCTCGAAAGACCTCGAAATAATATGCCTGTTTACAATCTTTTTGATGACAAACCTTCAATAGCGCAGCAGGCTCTTCATGAAAATACAAGTGAAAGTATCTCCTGGACAGAGAGATCTGATATCCTCCGTTTTGAAAAAGAATCCCTCGGATTTTATATAACAGATCATCCCCTATCAAGTTATAGAGAACACCTCCGCATGATGAACTACAGGCGGATTTCAGAGCTCGAGGACTTGGCTGACAGGGAGGAGGTACTGACCGCTGCCGTTATAAGTAATATAAAGAAGATACGCACCAAGGATAAAGGCGAAATAATGGCCTATGTGACTGTTGAAGATGAAGAAGGCAATGCAGAGGTTCTTGTCTTTCCCGATCTTTACAAAGAACTTGGAAGCATCATTCAGAAGGACTCTATTATTTCTATAAAGGGGTCCATCGATAAGACCGAAAAAGGCATAAAGATAATATCGAGGGAGATTCAGCCCCTCGACACAGTAATAAAAGATTATAAAAATTCATCATTAAACCAGCTTGAGGTATCCTTGAAACTTGATACATCCTCCAGGGATAGACTGATACTTTTGAGGGACACGATAACCGAATACCCCGGTAGTCTCCC
>JBKBUA010000003.1:8023-9923 GCA_046290845.1 Thermodesulfovibrionales bacterium | reverse complement strand
TCCTTTGAAACTTGATACATCCTCCAGGGATAGACTGATACTTTTGAGGGACACGATAACCGAATACCCCGGTAGTCTCCCTCTCTATCTTAACCTTGAGGTCAATGGTTCTCAGATTATAGTAAAGACAGATTATAATATCGAGCCCTCTGCTGAATTGATTGAAAGAATAGGAGATATAATCGATAAGGGAAGGGTAATAATAAAATGAGATACTATCTTGACTTTGAAAAACCTATTGAGGAACTCGACAATAAGATAGAAGAACTCCGTCGACTCAGTGATGGAAAGGATATAGACATAACCTCTGAAATAAAAAGGCTCGAAAAAAAGGTAAAAGACTTACGGATGGAGATATTCTCTAACCTGACGCCCTGGCAAAAAACGATGATAGCTCGTCACCCCGACAGGCCTTACACACTGGATTATATATCACTTATTGTGACAGACTTTGTTGAGCTTCACGGAGACAGGAGATTTGCTGATGACCCATCTATAGTAGGTGGACCCGGAAAGATTGGAGACATTAGTTTCATGATCCTGGGACATCAGAAGGGAAGAGGTACCAGAGAAAGGATACACAGAAACTTTGGACAGCCCCATCCCGAGGGATACAGAAAGGCCCTGAGACTGATGAAACTCGCTGAAAGATTTGGTCTTCCTATCTTGACATTCATTGACACCCCCGGGGCCTATCCTGGCATAGGAGCCGAAGAAAGAGGTCAGGCCGAAGCAATAGCGACAAATCTGATGGAAATGTCAAGACTTAAGACACCCATAATTTCTATAGTTATAGGAGAAGGTGGTAGTGGAGGTGCTATTGCAATCGGTGTTGCTGATAAACTCTATATGCTCGAACATTCGATATATTCTGTCATATCTCCTGAGGGTTGCGCCGCAATTCTATGGAAAAGAGGTAATGGTGAAATAGGAATAGAGGAATTTTCTAAGGCTGCTGAATCATTAAAGTTAACAGCCCAGGACCTCCTGAGATTCAAGATTATAGACGATATTATCCCTGAACCGCCGGGCGGTGCTCACAGGGATTACGACTCTATGTCAAAAAAGATTTCAGAGACTATCATAAAGGCCTATGATGAGATAAAGACAAAATCCATTGAAAAAGTGGTAGAGGAAAGGTACAGGAGATTGAGAAAAATTGGTGAATGGAGTGAAGATAGTCTGCCAGAATAAAAAGGCCTATCATGATTACCAGATCGAGGAAACTGTAGAGGCAGGCATTCAACTTCTTGGTACGGAGGTTAAATCTCTTCGAGAAGGTAAGGCAAATCTTAAAGACAGTTATGTCCTCATAAAGAACTCTGAGGCCCTACTCTTTAATTGTCATATCAGCCCCTATTCTCATGGCAATATCATGAATCAGGATCCCTTAAGAACCAGGAAATTGCTCCTTCACAAAAAGGAGATAGAACATCTTAGAGGTAAGGTGCAGCAAAGGGGTTATACACTAATCCCTCTCAAGATTTACTTCAAAGGACCATATGCAAAGGTTAAAATAGGACTCGCCAGGGGAAAAAGGCTTTATGAAAAGAGGGAGGCGATTAAGGAAAGAGAGGCAAAAAGGGCAATAGAGAAGGCTATAAAAAGCCGAAAGCCTTAAATTGGCACAAAACATATATCAAAAATTTATGCTATAATAAAATAAGTCAAATTGCTCACGGGGGCGACTGGCCTCGACGGGGGTTATGAGACTCAGGTGGCATGTCGTGGCTCCATCACCACGTAAAAAGGTGGAAAAAACACAAACGCCAATAACGAACTGGCACTCGCTGCTTAATTAAAGCAGCACGTCCTCCTGAGATTGCCTGTGTTTCAGGAAGGGCGACAGCAAGCAGGCTGGCTTCAGATTGATCCCCTGAATCTGGGGCGAGAAAAAAAG
>JBKBUA010000003.1:3914-7927 GCA_046290845.1 Thermodesulfovibrionales bacterium | reverse complement strand
TGGGATGATAAAAAACCTGTCTGTCGGTGTTTTATCATCCGAGACTTAAAAGACAGGATAAACATGTAGAGGCCTGAGGGTAGTACTTTCGGACGCGGGTTCGATTCCCGCCGCCTCCACCAAAAAATCTATTCTATCACCTATTTATCCCTAATAACGCATTATTCTGGTTTATGTTATATTAATCTGTCCTGTATTTTACACATGGGAGGTATTTTATGCGTTTCTCTAAGATGTTTATACCGACTTTGAGGGAAGTGCCATCAGATATTGAGTCAGTGAGCCACAAACTCATGCTAAGGGGAGGTTATGTCAGGCAACTTGCAGCAGGATTGTATATTTTTCTTCCCCTCGGCTGGAGGGTACTTAACAGGATAAATAAGATACTCAAGGAAGAGATGGAGGCCATAGGTGCCCAGGAAATATCAATGCCTGTCCTTCACCCTGCAGAGATATGGCAGCAGACGGGTCGATGGGATGCGATAGGGGAGGAGATGTTCAGGCTGAAGGATAGAACAGGCAGGGATATGTGTCTGGGCATGACCCACGAGGAGATAATGACCTGGCTTGCCTCAAAGGAGATACGCTCTTACAGAGACCTGCCACAGATATGGTACCAGATACAGACAAAGTTGAGGGATGAGGCGAGGCCAAAGAGTGGTGTCCTGAGAACGAGGGAGTTCATAATGAAGGACAGTTACAGCTTTGACGCCGACGAGGAGGGTCTTGAAAGGAGTTACAAACTCCACGCCGAGGCCTATCACAGGATCTTTAAAAGGTGTGGCCTCAGATTCTATCAGGTTGAATCAGACCCGGGTATGATGGGAGGAGCAACAGCCCATGAATTCATGGCTCCGAGCCCAGCCGGTGAGGATGAGGTAGTTCTATGCGGTGGTTGTGGTTATTCTGCAAATGTGGAATTAGCAATGACAGTCTCTCCTGAAATAAGTCATGAAGATTGGGTCTATGAAGAGGTACACACACCTGGGAAGAGGACCGTTCAGGAGGTCTCGGAGTTTTTAGGTCTGTCACCCCAATACTTTATAAAGAGTCTCCTTTTAATGGCCTCAAGGGGTCCTGTCCTCGCCCTGATAAGAGGAGATCAGGAACTTCATGAAAAGAAGATTCAAAAACTCATAGGACCTTTCAGGACAGCAGAAAAAGAGGAAGTAAAGAGGATTCTTGGAGTAGAGGCAGGCTTTATCGGTCCCATGGGGCATGAGATTGAGATTATCGCAGACCTGAATATAAGAGATGGCGTTTATATAAGCGGTGCTAACAGGGAAGACTTTCATGCTAAGGGCATAAGGCCAGGGATTCATTTTGATGCAAAGTGGCATGATATACACATAGCAAAAGAGGGGGATAAATGCTTTAAGTGTGGCTCACCAGTAAGGATAGAGCGGTGTATCGAGATCGGTAATATCTTCAAGCTCGGCACAAAATACTCAATACCGCTAAAGGCCTTTTTTCTCGACAGCAGTGGCATTGAAAGACCCATAATAATGGGAAGCTATGGAATAGGCCCGGCAAGGATAGCTGCAGCAGCTATCGAACAGAATCATGACAGCGATGGTATTATCTGGCCACGAAGCATAGCACCCTTTGATATCGAGATATTACCCTTAAATATGAAGGACAGCAGGACAGTTGAGGTAGCAGAGCATTTATACTCATCCTTCAGAGAGAAAGGGGTAGAGGTACTCATGGATGACAGGGACGAGAGGGCAGGGGTGAAATTCAAGGATGCCGATCTCATCGGGATACCGACCCATATAGTAATCGGCGAAAGAAATCTGAAGGAGGATATGGTGGAAATAAAGGACAGAAGGACAAAAAAGGCTGAGAAGATCAAAATATCTGAGATCATGAAGATTAGGGGCTTTTAGTCAGTCCCTGTCTGTATCTGGTTCTTACCTCTTTTATCTTTCCGCAGGTGTATTCATCACCAGAGATAAAGAAATGAATTTATAATTCTTCCTGAGCTTGTGCATCCTGAGCTTGTCGAAGGATGCTTACAAGCTCAACCGTTGCAACCTCAAATAGTTATTCCTGGAATAGTCCTTTCTGTTTATTAAAACCACGTTCTCTCTTGTGAAAGTTCGCTGGTTTACCGCCAAAGTTTCCATAAATCTTCTTAATTTCTTTAGCCTTTCCACAATACATCGTTCCTTCAGGGCAACGTGCTGACACACATGGTGGGCCTGCTTTTTCAAATATAGTAGGAGCCACCTCTTTGACCAGAAACAACATTTGTCTTGCCATTGCCCTTATCTCCCATTGGGCCCTGTAACAGCACCTCTGCCTGAAGAAATGGAGCAACTCCCTCGCATTCATAGTGACCATTATCTTTGTCTCTGCTGCATTGGGAAGGACAAAGCGGGCATCCTGATTCGCAGCCTCTCCTTTAATCCCCTTCTCATTAAGCCTCTTTACGATATAGTTATAGGCCTTTTGAGCTTCCTGCATAAAGGATTCAAAATATTCTCTTAATTCCCTGTCTTCCTTAATGACAGGCGGGATTACATAATCAAAACCAGCCTCTTCGCTCACATACCTCTGGGACTGCTGGCTGTAAGATGCGAGCCTGTGCCTTACGAGCTGGTGTGAACAGGCCCTCGATATGCCCTCAATAGCAAAGGTGAAGGAAGGATGCTCTATAGGGCTCATATGGCCCATCTTCATGAGCTTTTCAACGAAGGCCTTCTGATCCTTTGTCTCTATCCTTCCTTTGAGGGATTCTATGTCAGAGGGACTGTAGCACAGCTTTGCAGCCATTGCCACAGTCTCCTCTGGATTTGGGGTATAACGAAGGAGTATGACTTTAAGTTTAGATTCAGGCATGAAATATCATAACATAATTTGATGTCTTGACAATAAATCCGCCCTGCCTCCCTCCATCCTTTGAGAACCTGTAGGAATAAAACCTCTCATGGTCACAATAAGTGCAGACCTCTGAGACCCAGATATTCTGAGGGAGGATCCCCATCTTCAAGGCCTGATACCTATTTGCCGAAGGAAGGTCGAGGCAGTACTTTCCATCCCTCTGTAACATATATTCACCTTCACCTGTAACCTTTTCAACTGCCCTAATAACCTCATATCCAACGCCATAACAACACCATCTTATACTCGGGCCCATTGCCATAAGAATATCAGAAGGGTCAGAAGAAAACCTCTCTCCCATTGTCTCAATCGCCCTCATAAGTATGCCTGCAGCAGTCCCTCTCCAACCAGCATGGACTGCACCGATCACCCCTTTCTTCTTATCATAAAGAAGGATCGGCACACAGTCAGCAACATGAATGCCGAGCATAAGCCCTTCTTTCTCTGTCAGGACCGCATCTGCTACAGCAGGGTTTGTGGCCGAGTTTATAATAATCACCTCTGAGGTATGCTTCTGAATGGGTGTATAAAGGGATTCCTTTTTTATCCCACTAATTTTTGCTATCCTATCAGGGTCAACTCCTGGCTCCTTGCCTGTAAAAAAGGCCCTCACAGGCTCTTTCTCAAATAAATCAGGAGCAATTATTACATCCTCCATTAACTACCTCCAGCAATACAGGTCAATCTCTTAAATGCCTCAGGAATAGATTCAATTAGGTCCGAGGCTATAAGGGAATGTTCTCCCTTTGAATCAGCAGCAATATCACCAGCAAGGCCGTGGAGATACACTCCGAGAACTGAAGCCTTCAATGACTCAAGTCCTTGACCGATAAAGGCGCCTATCATGCCTGTCAGGACATCTCCTGCTCCTGCTGAAGACATACCAGGATTACCGGTGGGATTAATGTAGGCCCTTCCGTCAGGCCCTGCAGTAACAGTGGGCACCCCCTTCAGGACTAAATAAACCCCTGTCTCTTCTGAAAATGAACGGGCCCTTTCGATCCTGTCCTTCTCTATATCAGAGATTTCTATCTTTAATCCTGTCTTACTAATAAGCCTTGACATCTCGCCTGGATGGGGGGTGAGTATAAGTGGCGATTTACACTCCTTTAGTAACCTCTGGTCAA
>JBKBUA010000003.1:1927-3815 GCA_046290845.1 Thermodesulfovibrionales bacterium | reverse complement strand
TAATAAGCCTTGACATCTCGCCTGGATGGGGGGTGAGTATAAGTGGCGATTTACACTCCTTTAGTAACCTCTGGTCAAGGATAGAATTAATAGCGTCCGCATCAATTACTCCAGGCCTGTTCAGGGATCTTAATATATCAGCCATCAACCTTTCTGTATCCTCGGAGACCCCTATCCCCGGGCCAATGCACAATACATCTGCCTTTTCGGAGAGGAAATCAAGTATCTTCTTGTGAGCCTTTGATGATAATATCCCATCACCCCTGTCAGGCAGTGGAAGGGTCATCTCCTCAGTTACTCTCATTTGGAATACATTCATAAGGGATTCGGGGACACCGATTGTCACAAGTCCGGCACCTGACCTCATACAGGCCTTAGCAGCCATCATGGCAGCACCTGTCTTTCCCCTTGAACCTGCCACAATCAGGACATGGCCGTAATCGCCTTTGTGGGAATACCTTGGCCTTTTCGGCAAAAGGTATCTCAACCATTCAACATCAGGAATCTCAACCTTTATTTCATCAGAGGTAAGGAATTCTTGGGGAAAGCCTATATTTTCTATTATCAGCCTTCCTGTGTATTCAGCACCTGGATAGAGGAGATGCCCCCTCTTTGGCAGACCAAAGGTGACAGTGTGACAGGCCCTGACAGCGACACCCATCACCTGACCTGTGTCAGAGGATATGCCGGAGGGAATATCAACGCTTACAACAGGGGCGCCTGATTTATTGAGAAATCCGATGACCTCTGCCATAGGCCCTTCAATAGGCTTATTAAGCCCTGTCCCGAGAAGGGCATCAACCACAATAGCACCGTGCAGGTCAGCCTCTGTGATATCTGTCCTGAATTCAACGGGAACACCGATCTTCCTTGCTATCCTCAACTGCGTCAGACAATCAGGGCTGAGTCTGTCCTCCTTAATAAGGAGGAGCACCCTAACATTCCATCCTGAATTGAATAACTCCCTTCCTACAACTATGCCATCTCCACCGTTATTCCCTCCCCCGGCAAGAACTACCATCTTCTTTTTTTCATAAATCTCTCTAATCTTCCTCGCAACTGCGGAGCCTGCCCTCTCCATAAGGACATGACCAGGTATTCCTATGGATTCGATAGTCTTCCTATCGATCTGCCTCATCTCCTCTGCTGTAGCGACCTTCATAACTCAAATCATATCCTCTTTTTTCTCAATCTCAAAGAGTTTGTAACCACCGAGACAGAACTGAAGGCCATTGCTCCTGCTGCAATCATGGGATTTAAGAGCGGGCCTCCAAAGGGATAAAGGAGACCTGCTGCAACAGGGATTCCGATAACGTTGTAAAAGAAGGCCCAGAAGAGGTTCTGCTTAATGGTCTTCATCGTCTGTCTGCTCAGTTTTATAGCATCGACAGCACTCCTCAAATCACCCTTAATAAGGGTAATGTCAGAGGCCTCCATAGCTATGTCTGTTCCTGTGCCGATAGCAATCCCCAAATCAGCCTCTGTCAGGGCAGGGGCATCGTTTATACCGTCTCCGATCATGGCGGTTATCTTACCTTCCCTCTTCAAGGACCCCACGATCTCGACCTTCTGCTCTGGCAGGACCTCAGAAAAGACCCTCTCTATGCCGATCCTTTCAGCTATGGCATGAGCAGTCTTTTTATGGTCACCTGTGAGCATCACTACCTCAATACCCATATCCTTTAAGTCTCTGATCGCCTCGATTGAGCCATCCTTAACAGTGTCTGCTATCCCTATAACTGCCTTTATCTTTCCATCAATTGAGACATATACAGGCGTCTTTGCCCCTGCAGATAACATCTCAGCCTCTTTAACAAATTCAGAGGTATCTATGCCTTCATCCTCCATAAGTCTCTGGTTACCAATAAAGACATTGAAGGAACAGCCG
>JBKBUA010000003.1:0-1832 GCA_046290845.1 Thermodesulfovibrionales bacterium | reverse complement strand
CCTCTTTAACAAATTCAGAGGTATCTATGCCTTCATCCTCCATAAGTCTCTGGTTACCAATAAAGACATTGAAGGAACGGCCGCCTGCCTTTACCATAGCCTTTACACCACCTCCAACGACAGCCCTGAAATCCTCTGCATCCCTTAGCTCAATCCCCCTCTCCTGTGCCTTTTTTACAATCGCCTCTCCAAGGGGATGTTCTGATAGCCTCTCTGCTGAGGCAGCGAGCATAAGCAAACCGATCTCATCAGAATCAGGAGAAACAACAATATCAGTGACCTCTGGCTCTCCCTTTGTTATGGTGCCTGTTTTATCGAGAACGATTGTCTGCACCTTATGGGCAATCTCCAGGGCCTCTGCATCCCTTATTAATATCCCTCTCTCAGCACCCCTGCCAGTTCCAACCATAATAGCGGTTGGTGTTGCAAGACCGAGGGCACAAGGACAGGCAATTATTAAGACAGCAATGAAATTCATGAGGCTCATTGTAAAGGACGGCTTGGGACCAAAGAAATACCAGATGATGAATGTGACAATGGCTATTGATATTACTGATGGGACGAATATAGATGCCACCTTATCAGCAAGCCTCTGAATAGGTGCCTTACTACCCTGTGCCTCCTCAACAAGCCTTATTATCTGACCAAGAGCGGTCTCTCTTCCAACCCTTGTTGCCCTCAACTTAAAACTACCTGCCTTATTAACAGTGCCACCAAAGACAGTGTCGCCAGCGGTTTTTTCGAGGGGAAGGCTTTCACCAGTGAGCATAGATTCATCTATAGTGGAATAACCATCTATTATCTCTCCGTCAACAGGTATCCTCTCGCCAGGTCTTACAATCACAATCTCACCTGCTGTCACCTCATCTATTAAGACCTCCTTCTCCTGACCATCCCTTAATACCCATGCTGTTTTAGGCTGTAATCTCATAAGCCTCTTAATCGCCTCTGATGTCCTTCCCTTAGCCTTTGCCTCGAGAAGGCGTCCGAGGAGTATAAGGGTTATTATCGTTGCAGAGGTATCGAAATAAACATTAGGTGATAGCCCTCCCCTTTCAAAGAAGGAAGGCCAGAATGTTGCTATGACGCTGTAAATATAGGCAGCAAAGGTGCCGATGGTTATAAGGGTGTTCATGTTTGTTGTCCTGTGTTTAAGGGCTGACCAGGCTGCCCTGTGAAACCTCATCCCTGCCCAGAATTGAACAGGTGTGGCGAGGAGGAATAGGAAAAAATAATTTGAAAGGATTGGAAGGTTCACCATGCTACCGATGATTATTGGTGCTGTTAAAAGGCCGCTTAAAATGAACCTCTTCCTTAACTCACTGAATTCCCTTTCCCTTGAATCCCTCTCCCTGTCAATATATTCCTCTGTAATCTCCTCGGCACTATAACCCGCATCAGCAATGACCCTTTTGAAATCAGTGAAACTAACGAGTGTCGGGATGTATTCCACTGTGGCCTTTTCTGAGGCAAGATTCACATTCACATTCATAACACCGTCGAGTCCCCTTAATGCCCTCTCAACAGCAGCAACACAGGCAGCACAGGTCATGCCCTTAACAGCGAAATCAATCCTCTTTATAAGGACGCCATAACCTTCTGACTTAACAACCTCTGCAATACGCTTAATATCAAGAGCCTCCCCTGTCAGCACAGTCGCTTTCTCTGAGGCAAGGTTCACGTTGGCATCCTCAATGCCTTCCATACCCTTCAAGGCCTTCTCAACTGCTGTGGCACAGGCAGCACAGGTCATGCCTGTTATTGGAATATCAATCCTCTTTGGCATCTCTGATGAGTTCCTTCATCTCCATCACAGCCCTATCGAGGCCAGT
>JBKBUA010000039.1:8870-15283 GCA_046290845.1 Thermodesulfovibrionales bacterium | reverse complement strand
GCACCTGATCCTCTAAATACCCAATCTCGATAGGTCTTGTTTGTCATGGCGAGGGAGCAATCAGGATTCACGAGGGCAAGGGGGTCACTGATGCTTTCAAAGATCGATCTGAGGGTCTCGGCCTGTTTCCTCATTTCTTCCTGTGCATCAAAGAGATGTCTCGCCATCTGGTTGAAAGAGGCTGTTAATTCCCCTATCTCGTCACCTCTTTTTATAGGGAGCATTTGGTTGAGGGGTTCTGTTCCTTTCACTATGCCTCTGAAAAGGGTTGTCATCATATGAAGCGGCTTGCTCACGAGTCTCCAGAAGGCACCCTCAAGTGACAGGAAAAGGAATACCATTGTCAGGAATCCAAAGACAAATGTAGATATAGCGATGTCCTTAACCTGGGCGAGTGCAACCTCTATTGGAATAGCAACGGATTCAACACCCATTATATCTCCCTCTGTCCAACCAAAGCCCGAGGTCTTTCCATATTTTTTTATAAGACCCTTTGGTGCCTTTAATGGTTTGCCATGACAGGAAAGACAGTTCTTTTCAACCTTTATTACCCTGGCCCTTATAAGAAACTCTTCTCCACCGATCTTCATTATGCCGTTCCATGAGTTTAGACCCCTATTCTTTCTAAAGAATTCAATTAGGCCCATATGCAGTTTATCCGCCCTGTTTTTGGGATTGAGGGGATTTGCAGAAACCCTCTTGTATATATAGTCTTTAAGGTCGAGATTAAATCTCTTCATGACCTCCTGTGTGACATGAGTCGTTGACATTGCCTCAACGAGAAAATCTTCATCCCTCGCAATGGAGGGAAAATGTTCGAATATCCTGGGCCTTAGGGTGTTTTTTATATAATCACCGAGGGCACTTATTTGTGTTAGGATTATCAGGGTCTTTTCATTTGCCTCCTCGATAACCCTGTTTTTGAGATGAAAATAAAGTAGGGTCGAAAAGATAATGCAGAATACAAGAATGATTAGCCCTATTACGAGGGTGAATTTTGTACTGAGTTTGAGATTCTTAAAACCCATTATCTGGGTAACCCATTTTATAATTCCACTAAATCAACATCCATGGACCTTGTGTTTAGAATTGCGAGTGTGGATCTTCCCTTATGTAAAACAGCAACCTTCCCAGGATTTATTATCAGGGTATCCCTTACCCTTCTTACATCAGGCTTATGTGTATGTCCGTATATTACAATATCAAAATGTCCTGATTCTGCAAGCTCGTCAACAACATATGGTTCGTGAACAACTATTATCTTTTTTTTATCGATATTAAGGATCAGCGGCTGATTATGGATATTATTCCCTGACTTTTCCCTTAGCAAGAGCCTGTCTCCGTCGTTGTTACCAAATATGCCTGTAAAATCTCCCTTCAGGTCCTTGAAGACCTCAAAGGTAAAGGGTGATACGATATCACCGGCATGGATTATTCTCGCTGCACCTCTTTCGTTAAGGATCTGGACAGCCTTTTTTATTGAGGCCATATCATCATGGGTATCGGAGATTACACCAATAAGCATATTGAATTTTAACCTATAGAGATTTATAATCTCAACCCATTCACATTACCGATTACCGATAGGAACAATGGGCAGACTGAAAAGGCTTTACGGCGACACCTTAATCAAGGGTTTTCGATATAACCATCACGCCCAGGGCTGGATAAAACGCCAATCAACTACGCCATACGGCGTGGGTTAGCAAATTGCTCATGTCGTCAAATAAATCCTGTCGCTTTCTTAAAGGCTTTGAAGGCTGCCCATCGTTCCTTTATTGCTTTCTATCGGCTTCCTGGGTATTAGGATGGATATTTTCAATTTTATGATCCTCTTTAGTCATCCCGAAATAGGTTTACTTATTATATTATATTTCTTTATCTTGTAACCGATCTGCCTTGGCGTTATCCCGAGCATCCTTGCGGCACGCACCTGGATCCAACCTGATTTCTGTAAAGCATCTAATATCTTTTCCCTTTCCATCTCTGCTACAGTTGATGGAAGGGCCGACTTGATAACAATTGACCTGTGGTTTGTGCCACCACGCATTGAAAAAGGAAGGTCATTGACTCTGACAAGATTATCCCTGGCCATCACAATGAGTCGCTCCACGGTATTTTCAAGTTCTCTGACGTTCCCTGGCCAATCATAATCCATGAATGCCTTAAGGATTTCCTTAAAAATGGAGACCCTCTTTCTGTGCTTCTTGTTAAATTTATTGAGAAAGTGCTCGAGTAAAAGCGGGATATCCTCGCGTCTTTCTCTTAGAGGTGGTATAAAGATCGGTACCACGTTCAGACGGTAATATAGGTCTTCTCTGAATCTGCCCTGATTAACGAGTTCTTCAAGATCTCTACTCGTTGCTGCTATTATCCTCACATCGACCTTTATACTTTTCTCGCCCCCTAATCTCTCAAACTCCCTCTCCTGTAATACCCTGAGTAGTTTGACCTGCGTCTGGATCGGAAGGTCGCCTATCTCATCGAGAAAAAGGGTACCTTTATCAGCCAATTCAAATCTACCCTTCCTTGTCGATATCGCACCTGTGAATGCCCCTTTCTCATGACCGAATAATTCACTCTCTATGAGGTTTTCGGGAAGGGCTGCGCAGTTTATCCTTATAAATGGAGCTGTGGATCGATGGCTATTATAATGAATAGCATGGGCCACAAGTTCTTTACCAACGCCGCTTTCTCCCCTCAACAGGACGGTGGTGTCTGTATCAGCCACACGGCCTATAATGTCATATACCTCTTCCATTGCCTTTGACTCACCGATTATGTTAGCGGGCTTGAATCTCTCCTTTAATTCTTCCTTAAGTCTCAGGTTTTCATTTATAAGTCTTTGCCTCTCCTCAAGGGCTGAGCGCCTTAGACGGACGGCCTGGGCTATCATCGACGCTATTATAGATAAAAGGCGTACGTCCTCTTTAAGAGAGACCTCATCAGAGAAGAGACGATCTGCGCTCAGCGTTCCTATTGCCTCATTCCCTATCTTTATTGGAACGCAAATAAAGGATATGTCTTTTTTGTTTATCCTGGCCCCTGTTCTATTAAGAAATTGCGGTTCTTCAGAGATGTCCCTTACAACTGCTGGTTCCCCTGTCTGTATAACCTTTCCTGTGATCCCCTCGCCAATCCTGTATCTGCCTCGCTCCCTTTGAATCTCTGACAGACCAAAGGCCTCTTCTATATAAATCTCCCCTGTTTCTCGGTTCAAAAGTGTTATTGTTCCGCGTAACATCTCTAATCTCTCAGCCATTGATCTTAGCACAGGCTCCAGGACTTCGGACAGATCCATGCTCCTTGTAAGAATCTGGCTGATCTCGAAAAGGAGGGAGAGTTCCTTAATTTCTTTTTTTACATTCATCATCTATAGCGAAGTGTGAAGAACTTTGAATAAAAATCCTTTGCCCTTCTGTGATAGGTCTGGAATAGTCTTTTCGTTTCAGAGATGGTGCCGCTGAGATCGAAGTCTCTTTCATCCTTGAACCATTCCCTGATTATGTCAGGCGATACCTCGATGTGGAACTGTAACGCGTACACACCATCAGAGTAGCGGAAGGCCTGGTTTTCAAATAGTTCTGATGACGCAAGTCTTATAGCGCCATCTGGAATGTCAAAGGTATCACCATGCCATTGAAACACTGTTGCCTTGCCGTTGTCGGAAAGCTGGGACATAACCTGATCCCTTTTTCCTTCCTCTGTTAAGGAGACCTCATACCAGCCTATCTCTTTGACCCCTCCTGGGTACACCCTTGCACCTAAGACATGGGCTATCATCTGTGCGCCGAGGCATATTCCAAGAAGGTGCAAACCTGATTTTACCGCCCTTTCAATTAGCCTGGCCTCCTCCTTAAGGAAGGGGTAATTTTCCATCTCATATACAGCCATCGGTCCGCCCATTATCACAAGATGTGTGAAATTTGATAAATCAGGTGCCTTTACACCATCTGATAGATTGATTATCTGGTACGGCGCCTTTATGTCCCTGAGATAATCCTCAATAGTTCCAGGGCCCTCAATCTCTATGTTTTTAACAATTAATACCCTCATTAGAGACCTCCAATCGGCAAATATTTGCCGTCTAAAAATAGAATATCCTATGTTATCGGGCTCTGTCAATACCAGTGTAAGGTAAGGCTTCAGGCTTCAGGCTTAAGGAATATAGTTTATAGCCTACCGTTCGCCTAAAGCCTATCTTCAGCCTTCAGCCTATCTAAGGATTGTGGTTGACATAATTTATTAACAGCGGTTATTTTAATACATGCGATTTAAAGGATTAACAATTATTTTTGCCTTAGGGATTTCAGGTTTGTTTCTCATCACGGGCCTTTTTAAAAGTAAAGATGGGGGTGGGGTTTATGCCTTCAGCGGATGTGAGGAGAACTGCGAGAAATGTCATAGCCTTAGCAATAATGAGGTTAAGCTGATCCTGAACAAATTAAAGGCCGAGGATGCAAAGATATTAAAGATACAGATGAGTCCCATAAAAGGCCTGTGGGAGGTGGCTATCGAGAGCAAGGGGCAGCGTGGATTACTCTATGTGGACTTCTCAAAGAAATACCTTGTCAGCGGTTCTATCGTGGAGGTTAATGCAGCTATAAATAAGACAAAGGAGAGGCTTGATGAGCTGAATAGGGACAAAAGAATAAATCCTGCGAGCGTTCCCCTGAAGGATGCCCTTATACTTGGAAGCAATTCTGCCACTAAAAAGGTTATCGTCTTCACAGACCCTGACTGACCCTACTGTGCAAAACTTCATCAGGAGATGAAGAAGGTTATAGCAAAGAGGATAGACATAGCTTTTTATATTAAGCTTTTCCCTCTCAAATTCCACAAGGATGCCTACTGGAAGTCAAAGAGTATACTCTGTAATAAATCCCTGAAGATGCTCGAGGATAATTTTGAGAAGAGGCCTGTACCGAAGATAGATTGTGATACAAAAGAGATAGATGAAAATATAAGGTTTGCAGAAAAAAACGGTATAACAGGAACTCCGACAATGATCCTTCCCAATGGCGCTATTTATCAGGGAACGATCGATTCAGAAAAGCTGATAGGTCTGATAGATAATAATTCGGTAAACTCAAAGAGATAAGGATTAAAGCCTTACATTGAGTGTCGTCAATATCCAGTTCAACAATCCCCCAGCAAGAAAGGCCGTTGGAAAGACGATAGCAATAATCAGAAGGGCTGTCCTTAACCCCATCTCTTTGATTATCATAAAGAAGTTTGCAAGACAGGGAACGAAGAGCGTGATAGTTACAAGACTCACAACAGACTGGATCGGTGTCAAAAGTCCCTTTTCAGCCATGGCAAAAAGACCTGCTGCACCATAATCCCTTCTAAGGAAACCGAGGATAAAAGCCTCTGTCGTCTTCTCGGGTAATCCGACAAGGTTTACTATAACTGGAGATGCAGCCTTTTCGATCAGTATTAATAGGTTCAGTTTATGGAGCAAAAAGAGGATAAAGGTTCCGAGGATGAACAGGGGGACCGCCTCCTTTAGGTACCATTCAACCCTGCCGAGGGTCTTTATAATTATATTCATTATGTCAGGCTTTCTTATAGGCGGTATCTCTAAGAAGAAATCGGTTTTTTCGCCCTTCACAAGTTTTGAGGCGAGATAACCCGATATAAGTAGCACCACGATTATGCAGAGTGACCAGATTACTGTAGCCTTTAGTGATAATGCTCCGAGCATCCCGAGAATCACGCCAAGTTGGGCAGAACAGGGTATTGCAAGTGCTAAGAGGAAGGTTGTTATCACCCTTTCCCTCCTCGTTTCGAGTATCCTCGATGTCATAACCGCCATTGTTCCACAACCAAGGCCTAACACCATGGGCAATACAGCCTTTCCATTGAGGCCCATGATGTTAAATATCCTGTTCGTCATTATTGCAAGCCTCGGCAGGTAGCCGCTGTCCTCCAGTATCGCAAAGGCTATGAAGAATGTTGTTGTTATGGGGAGTATTATTGCTATTGCATAGGTGAGGGCTACTGTTATGAGTCCATACTCACCAACAAGCATCTCCTGGATTATTTCGAAAGGGATCAGGAGTTTAACAACCTTTGTCGCCATGGGATTTATATAATTGCCAAAGACTGTCTCCTCGAGGAGATCAACCAGTGTGCCTGCCCCAAAGACACCAACGAACTCATAAAGACCAAATAGGACAGCAAGCAGGACCGGGATGCCCCATAGTGGGTGCATGCTTATCCTTCCAATTGTGGAGAAAAATCTCCCTTTTTCAGCAGGGATATATCTGACAACCTTTTCTGTTATCTCTTTTGCAAGATCAAGCCTTACCTGATTTATTAATGAGCTCAAAGATGCCCTGACCTTCAACTGACATTCATCCCTCAACCTCTCGATCTCCTTTATGGTCTCCTTTGATAGATTACTCTTG
>JBKBUA010000039.1:6776-8774 GCA_046290845.1 Thermodesulfovibrionales bacterium | reverse complement strand
CCTGGATAGTTAGAGACCGTTACATACTTGCCTGTTAAAAGACCAAAGATAACACTCTTTCCAACATTGGGATTGCCAACGAGGGCAATCCTCTCATAGGACCTCTCCTTCTGACCATGACGGTGCCTGTGCCTTTCGTGCATATACCATTATAAATGAGAGTGAATATCAATTTCAAGTTTCTCATATTGCCTCCTCTCCTCTCTCTCCTGTTCTTATCCTTACGACATCCTCTACAGGATAGACAAAGATCTTCCCGTCTCCCACATTGCCTGTCTTTGCCCTTTCTATAATCGTGTTTATTGTTATATCGACGAGGGTATCCGGCACTATTACCTCAATCTTTATCTTCGGAAGAAACCGAACCTCGTACTCTCGCCCCCTGTAGACCTCAATATATCCCTTCTGCCTTCCGAATCCCTTTACCTCTGTCACTGTCATACCCTGGATACCTATATTGCTCAGGGCATCCTTTACATCATCGAGCTTAAAGGGTTTTATTATGGCTTCTATCTTTTTCATTGCTCTCCTCCTTATATATGCAGATTATAGGCCTTTTCTCCATGCTGGCTCTCATCAAGGCCAATGATCTCATCCTCGGGATTACTCCTGAGACCTGTGGTTGCCTTAATCAGAAGTAATATGATGGCTGTAATTATTGAAACATATACTATTGTGACCGCTACAGCGATGACCTGTGTAAGAAGCTGTGATGGATTTCCATATAGCAGACCCCTTCCTGCCTCGTTTATTGCAGGGTCAGCAAATACACCAGTTAGTATGGCACCGAGGGTCCCTGCAACTCCATGGATACCGAAGGCATCGAGGGTGTCATCATAACCGAGTCTTGGCTTTATATAGGCAACGGCAAAGAAGGGGACGACACCAGCAAGTATCCCTATAATAAGGGCCCCTTTAACATTAACAAACCCGGCCGCTGGTGTTATGGCAACGAGACCTGCCACAGCACCTGAGGCTATTCCGAGTATCGTTGGCTTCTTTGAGTATATCCACTCGGTAAACATCCAAGAGATAGCGGACATGGCAGTAGCCGTGTTTGTATTTATGAAAGCAGCAGAGGCGAGTCCATTCGCTGCTAACGCAGAGCCAGCATTAAAGCCAAACCACCCAAACCACAACAGACCTGTTCCAGTTGCCACCATCGTCAGATTATGGGGTAGAAGAGATGTATCCCACCTTTTTCCGAGCATTAATGCACCAATCAGGGCAGCTATACCAGCGTTTATATGCACCACTGTTCCACCAGCAAAATCCAGGGCACCTAATTTCGCAAGGAAACCTTCACCCCAAACCCAATGTGCAACAGGAAGATACGCAAAGGTCATCCATAGCATACAGAATAGGACCCAGGCTGAGAATCTCATCCTTTCTATCAGGGCGCCACTAACGAGGGCAACCGTTATCGCAGCAAAGGTTAACTGATACACGATGAATATATATTCGGGTATCGTCTTTGCAGCATCAGCGATGCTATTAACCCCAACACCTGAGAGCAGGAGCTTGACAGGCTCACCGATGATCCCTGATATGTCACTACCAAAGGCAAGGGTATATCCATAAATAACCCAGAGGACACTCACTATTGAGAATGCCACAAAGGACATGGCTATTGTGTTGAGCGTATCCTTTCGCTTTGCCAGTCCTCCATAAAAGAGCGCCAGCCCTGGTACCGTCATGAGCATAACAAGGGCAGTTGCCACGATCATCCATGCCGTATCACCTGTGTCAATCTTTGGTGCAGAGGGTGCGGGCTGGGTAGCAGGAGTCTGCCCCACCTGAGCAGGGACCTCGTTAGCAAACACGAGACCGCCCATGCCCAAGAAAATCATCAGTACCAACATGCCTACTAATCGTTTCATCTCAGACCTCCCTAAATTAATGTGTCATTATCCTCATTTGTCTGTGTTATTGAGGCAACGAATTTGTGTCTATATTCCTTTAAAGCTAAAAGCATGCCAGATTCTAAGTTATTGTTTT
>JBKBUA010000039.1:0-6676 GCA_046290845.1 Thermodesulfovibrionales bacterium | reverse complement strand
CTGTGTTATTGAGGCAACGAATTTGTGTCTATATTCCTTTAAAGCTAAAAGCATGCCAGATTCTAAGTTATTGTTTTTAAAGCAAATTTGCAGATAAAATGTCCTACAATTTTGTAGGATGCTACAATTTTGTAGTGACATTTTTGTAGCCTAAGAGGGAGAAACAAGAATTACGAGAAATAGCTGGTCATTAATAAACCAGGGCCTATTTCTTAGTGCGACAACTTCTTAAGAAGGCAAAACAAAGATTACTGCTGAAGATCGGATATAATCATTACGGATATGTTCTGTTCTTTACGACAGTAAATTTTATGTTGAATAATATAACCGATTCCGGAAAGGCAGGCATGACTTTCTCGCCTGCCTTCCTTTTTTCTCGTGGCATTAAGGTCTATATTGCAGCTTCACCTGTCTCACCTGTCCGTATGCGGTAAACTGCTGATATAGGTGAAACGAAGATCTTACCATCTCCGGTCTCTCCTGTGCGGGCGGCTTCCATAATTGTGTTAACAATTGCATCTACTTCGGCATCTTTCACTACCATCTCCAGTTTGAACTTCGGTATCATTTCTATTGTATATGCCCTACCTCTGAACTGCTGTGTTAATCCCTTCTGCCTGCCGTGTCCTTCAATCCTTGTTACTGAAATTCCAGGGTATCCCTTCTTCTCAAGTGCAGTCTTTACATCATCAAACTTTTCCAGTCTTATAATGGCTGTTATTTTTTGCATGCTCTCCTCCTACTCCTTATTTATTCTGAGTATAAAAATCTGGATATGCTGAACCACCGTGCTCAAAGACATCTAATCCTTTCAATTCCTCTTGAGGTGATACCCTTATGCCCATAATTGCATCCAGAATCTTGAACAGTATATATCCGCATCCAAATGCCCAGAGAGTAACAACACCAGCGCCTATGAGCTGGGAGATAAGCTGGCCAGGGCCTCCACCATAGAGAAGCCCTGTGACAAAGGGTGCATCAGTGGAATAGTTGCCATAAGTGCCGTCCGCAAATATACCAATGCTTATAAGGCCCCAGAGACCATTAATGCCATGAACAGAAACAGCACCAACAGGGTCATCTATGTGTAACATCTCCAAGGCATATACACCACCAACAACGAGAGCACCTGCTATTAAGCCAATTGCAACAGCTGCCCATGCCTCAATCCAGGCGCATGGAGCTGTCACAGCAACAAGACCAGCAAGGATGCCATTCAACATCATACCTACATCAAATGTCCTGGTCTTCATGTAGACAAGTATCAATGCCGCAAGGCCACCAGCCGATGCTGCAAGCAATGTATTCACAGCTATAATAGATATCCTCAGATGGTGTCCGTTGAAGGTAGAACCTGGATTAAAACCGAACCAGCCAAACCATAGTATAAAAACGCCAAGTGCTGCAAGAGTTATGCTGTGGCCAGGAATTGCATTAGGCTTGCCGTTTTTGTCAAACTTGCCGAATCTTGGACCAAGAACAATTGCACCGGCAAGGCCGAACATCCCGCCCATTGCATGCACAACTCCTGAGCCTGCAAAGTCGAGGTGGCCCAGTCCAAAGGGTAGTTTCGAAAGCCACCCACCGCCCCATACCCAGTGACCATAAACAGGGTAGACAAAAAGACTAATGACGGCACTATAGATGAGATAGGCTGAAAACTTTAGCCTTTCTGCAACAGCACCTGATACTATTGTCGCAGCGGTTGCGCAAAATACAAGGTTCCAGAAGAAATCAAGATATTTTGCAACATCATATTGTTCTCCTCCAAGGAATAAGGGGCCACTGCCAATGATACCTGATATATCAGTTCCTTTCATCAGTGTGTAACCTATTACGAAGAAGCCCAATGAGCCAATGACAAAATCTATGGTATTCTTGGCCATTAAGTTTACGGCATTCTTTGCCCTGCAGAAGCCTGTTTCCACCATGGCAAAACCTGCCTGCATAAACATTACGAGAAAACCGCAGACAAGAACCCACACATAATCAATAGGAGCCTCTGGAGAAGCCTTTAGTGTCTTTGCACCTGTTGCATCAGGACCTGGTGCTGACTCGGGGGGTGCGGGCTGGGCAGCAGGAGTCTGCCCAGCCTCTTGAGGAGGGTTAGGTGACTGTTCTTCTGCAAAGAGAAGACCTGCAAAACTTAACAGAAAGGTGATTACTAATATGCTCAATATTCTTTTCATTTTTACCTCCGTCTCATCTAAAAGCTGTATGTCAGATTTATACCTGTCACAAAGGTATCGTCCAGCTTTCCATTTGGGTTATAGGAATTACCATCTATTGTCCTCTCAGCCTTGCTTGATAACGGGAACCAGTACTGTACAATGGGCTGCACTGATAGGTTCTTTGCTATCGGAATTGTTAATCCAGCCTTTAACATACCGTCGTGGAGTGCACTGTATTTCTTGCCGGTATAATCGCCTGTAGAAGATTCATAAGTCTTCCAGTAATTGGCATCTCCAGCAAAATACCCTGCTGATGCGCCGAGGTCAAGGGTTATATCCTTATAAACAGTGACAGAATGCGAGATAGAGAGGTTGAAATATGTACCACCATATTCGTTTATATCACGGTATATACTAAGGGTAGGTTTTAAGGGCATATCATAGGCTAATGTAACGAATATCTCCTCCGTCTCATTAGTATATTTTGTGCCGTAATAAATATAACCACCTGTCAGGGACAGTTTATCTATTGTATAGGTATAGCTCAGGGTTAGATCGACTTCGTTGAAACTCTTCTGACCTTCCCTGTCAGGGATAAAGGATTGAGTCTGGCGTTCATCTGTGTCGACGTTTCCCCAGAAGCCTGCTGAAAAGCCCTTATAAGAGGCACTCAAGGCAGGCTGAATAACCATGCTCTTTGAGCCAATTTCATAACCCCTGAATATGTACCTGTTAAATACACCAACAGAAGCACTGCCTGTCACATTGTCTTCAGCAAAAGTTGCGGTGGCTGAAATAACTACAAAGACCACTGCAAAAGCCAAAACCTTCAAATCTTTCATCTCAAACCTCCAAAAAATTTGTTTTTAAATGCGTGATCCGGATGCGTGATACATGACAAGTAGACTCATTACTCGTCACCTATTACCCATCACTCATTCTATTGTCTGTTTGTTGCTTTCACCTCCTTCCTTTTTTATCCCGTATTTTTTGATCTTGTAACCGATCATCCTCTCGGTTATACCGAGCTTTCTTGCCGCCTGGGCCATGACCCAGTTGCACTCCTTAAGGGCATTGATTATCTCTTGCCTTTCGATCTCTTTTACTTTGTCTTTCAGGGAATCCATTTATTCACCTGTCCACAATCTCGCCAGAACCGTGCCAATACATAAGTTATTGATTTATAAAGAAGTCTAGGTCAAAAGATTCTTACATTTTTGTAGGTTGCTACAATTTTGTTAGGATATTGTTCTAATTGGGGAATCTTAAATAGGGGAATCTTAAATAGGGACAGCAACCATTTTATTAACAAAGCATAAAGGATGCCTTACTATTAACACATGCCGACAATAGCCAGAGCAGTTGCAGTCGGATTCCACATCATATCACTCAGCGGGGCAACTATCGTCAGAGAGTCTTTGAAAAAGATGATGATCCTCCCAGTATTTGGGATGGCTGCAAAAAATATGCTTTAGGATATGGGGCTACTGCCTCATGAGCAATCATGTGCACTTCATAGTGCCTATGGAAGACGATTCCCTTGCAAAGACATTTAACACCCTTCATATGAGATATTCGCAGCACATCAACTCAAGGCAAGAAAACAGAGGACACCTATGGCAGGGACGCTTCTTTTCATGTGCACTTGCAAAAACCATCTCTATGCTGTTATGCGATATGTAGAAATAATCCTGTGAGGTCTCATATTGTTAAGAAGGCTGAAAATTACTGTTGGTTAAAGGCCCGCGCTCACGCAACGGGAACGATTGATGCGGTCTTAACAGATGACTGTTATATGGTTGAAAGGATAAAAGATTGGTCGGCATGTCTTAGGGAGAAAGAAGATGCCTTGCCGAAAGGAAGACCTCGCAAAACAGAATAAAATGGTCGCTGCCCCTATTTTTAACCTTTGATGCTTTCGCGGACCTTTTTTAGCTTCAGCCCAACATCCGAGAATATCCTCGCGGACTCTTCGAAGTTTTTGACATCAGTGAAGTCATGTTCGATCTGGCAGGCAGTCATACATTCACCGAGCCTACCAGAATCAATAACCCTGTAGTCAGCACCATAGACCTCTCTGATAGCTTTGCGAAGGTTATCACGGAGTTTGTATTTGGTTTCGTTTGGAGCATTTATCCAGAACTTGATACATAAACGGCCGTTGACGATCTCATGGTAAAGTTCGCTATTGACTCCCTCGTAGGTAAATTTCAGGGGATCTGATTTTGTTAAGATATACACAGGACCACCCTGATTGCTCATGGTATGGATATATGTTTCCATGTCCTTTAGTCTAGTCTGTATCTCATGATAGATAGAGTAGAAAAAGAGTTGCTTGTTTTCATTGCTATTGTAAGCAGTGCGTATCCTGTCGAACTGCTTTTGCACCGCGTTTCTGTAAGCAAGTGCTAATTCGTATATCTCTGGGGGTTGGTCCTTAACAACCATAAGCTTGTTTAATGACGATATCAGCTCGTCATATCCGATCCGCGACGCTGAACCATTGGACATTTTACTGATGTCCTTCTCGGTATGTTCAAACCAGGATGTTCCGAGCAAGAGGTAAACACCTCGTGCATTATTTTTCTGAAGAAAGGCTACCTGATCCTCTAATTGTTTGTCAATCAAAGGCGACCACATCTTGATTTCAACGTAAGTAGTTGTATTGTCATGATCAACAGCAAGATCAAACAGTTGTCCCGCCGGCTCCCAGTGGATTTTCTCACGCGGATTGACAATGTTCAGAAGAACTTCGGCCATCTTCGGTCTTGAAAGTAAGATAGAGAGGACTGTCTGATGAGTCCGCTCGTAGTCTATTGCCGTACTCAACAGTAGATCAATTCCGCTCATGATTGCATTTCCTCTCAGCTAACCTAACCCTTCTTGCTTTTTATATATAAGTTCTTTCAATCTTTTTTCTATGGCTGCCTTTAATACTGGCCTCCTGTATTTCGGACAGAAAATAACATGAATAACATGATATTGTCAAGAATAAACCATGTGTTTATCCGCCCTGTATTTCTTATCAGTCTAGGATCTTAAATAGGGGCAGCGACCATTTTGTTAACAAAGCATAAAGGATGCCTTACTATTAACACATGCCGACAATAGCCAGAGCAGTTGCAGTCGGATTCCACATCATATCACTCAGCGGGGCAACTATCGACAGAGAGTCTTTGAAAAGATGACGATTACCTTCAGTATTTGGGATGGCTGCAAAAAATATGCTTTAGGATATGGGGCTACTGCCTCATGAGCAATCATGTGCACTTCATAGTGCCTATGGAAGACGATTCCCTTGCAAAGACATTTAACACCCTTCATATGAGATATTCGCAGCACATCAACTCAAGGCAAGAAAACAGAGGACACCTATGGCAGGGACGCTTCTTTTCATGTGCGCTTGCCAAAAAACATCTCTATGCTGCTATGCGATATATAGAAAATAATCCTGTGAGGGCTCATATTGTTAAGAAGGCTGAAAATTACCGTTGGTCAAGCGCCCGTGCTCATGCAATGGGAACGATTGATGCGGTCTTAACAGATGACTGTTATATGGTTGAAAGGATAAAAGATTGGTCGGCATGTCTTAGGGAGAAAGAGGATGCCTTGCCGAAAGGAAGACCTCGCAAAACAGAATAAAATGGTCGCTGTCCCTATTTTTTTATTTTTTGATGCGGTCTTAACAGATGACTGTTATATGGTTGAAGGGATAAAAGATTGGTCGGCATGTCTTAGGGAGAAAGAGGATGCCTTGCCGAAAGGAAGACCTCGCAAAACAGAATAAAATGGTCGCTGTCCCTATTTTTTTATTTTTTGTCACTTATCACTCCTTCAAGTCTATACTATCCAGTGGGCTTTTGAACTTGCCCAAGCTTTTTGATATAAGGGAATATAATAAAAAATCCCTCAAAACTGTCAATGTTAACTCCTTTTGAAGGAGAAAGAGGGCAGGTCTTCATTCTTCACTTAACTACTCATTCTCAATAAAATCAGCTGATAACCGCAAAATATATATCCGCAATTATCGCAAGGATTGAAAGCAAAAAGATAATGAAATAATTAACATTTTCAGGGGATTTTCTTATGGACGAAAGGAGATAAATGACCACCTCCCTGTCTTCATCAGTAAGACATGCATTTGCCTTCACCTTTTCGATCAACTGGAATTTTTCAATGGTCCTTTTCCTCTTTTCCGAGATGTAATACCTGTAAAGGAAAAAGACCATGTAACCTATGACTCCAACATACCATACAGGTCTGACCCATGAAGGCTCAAGGCGCTGAAAGACTATAATCGCCCTGAAGGCTATCGCCGAGATAATGCCCAGTGCAAAGAAGCAGTAGATTACGGATGGAGGAAGTGTATGTGGTTTTTTGTTATTCATAATTTATCCTAACACAAAGAGCCTCTCGCTTTTTAGTGATACAGTCACAGGCATTGATTTCTTGAGGTTTAATTTTGTGATGGCATACTGGGGCATGATTATCTCTATCACCCTCTC
>JBKBUA010000038.1:0-15493 GCA_046290845.1 Thermodesulfovibrionales bacterium | reverse complement strand
TTGCTGCAAGCCCCATGTAGTAGAAGAATGTCGGGATATCCGCATCGCCTTCATCTACCTGATACCATAGACATTGAATTTTCCTTGAATCAAGATAGCTTGCAACGAGCGTTGTTTTGCCTGAACCGGCAGGGGCTGATATCCAGACAACAGGCCTTCTGAGGCTATTGTCGAGCAGATTGAAGAGTCTCTCACGGGGTACAATCCCTGAAATAGAAGGACAGCTTATCTTTGCGATTGAACCGAACTTCATCTCCATGCTAAATAAATTTTTAAACAATCTGAGCCTGTGCATCCTGAGTCCCGCCATGGCGGGATCGAAGGATGCCTTGATAACCCTATCTGTATTTTTAAGGTTTAAGTTCTTTTATCACAGCTATCTCATCGCATTCAGGAAACTTCGGACACCTGAGACATTCTCCCCATATCTTTTGAGGCAACTTCGTCTTATCTATCTCGGTAAAGCCAAACCTTTTGAAAAAATCAGGGTGATAAGTAAGGGCAAAAACCCTGTCTATGCCGAGATTCCTTGCCTCCCGTAAACAGGTTTTTACGAGAAGGCCTCCTATGCCGAGCCTCTGGGCATCTTTTTTAACCGCAAGTGATCTGATTTCTGCAAGGTCTTCCCAGAGAATATGTAATGCACAAACACCCTTCACCTCGCCTTCTTCTTCAAAGACAAAGATATCTCTGATATTTTCATAAAGGTCGTTCAGGGAGCGAGGGATCATCTCACCCTTTTTGGCAAAATCATTAATGAGGCGGTGAACTGCCTTTATGTCAACTATCTTAGCCTTTCTTACTGGCAATGTAATCTATACCTTTCTTGATGGCCTCAATATTTTTCAGGAACCTCTCCTCTCCCTTTGAGCCTGTAAGCATCCTGAGGGCATTATAAGCACTATCAGGTTTGATTAAACCAGAATAAGAGATAAAGGCGCCGAGCATCACCATGTTTGCCGATGCTGAAATCTCATTTGCTGGTACCCCTATATATTTGACATCTACTCTGAGATCAGGCTTACCTATCAACGATGTATTATAGATAATAACCCCACCTGGTCTCACCCTTCCTGAAAATCTTTTCAGTGATGCCTCATTCATGGCTATAAGCATATCTATATCAAATACTACAGGGGACCCTATCAACTCCTCAGAGATAATGACTGTGCAATTAGCGGTCCCCCCTCTCATCTCAGCCCCATAAGAAGGAAAGCAGGTTACTTCTTTGTCTTCAAGCATGCCCCCATAGGCTATAAGCCTTCCAAGCAGCAGTACCCCCTGACCTCCAAAACCTCCTATGAGAATGCTTGTCTCCCTCAATTATGACCTCCCTTTGACAACCCCGTATCCTTCAGGATCCCTGGTCTAAAGATCTGCACCATCTTTGTACCGATGAAGTCAAGGGACTCTTCGGGTGTTAGCCACCAGTCTGTTGGGCAAGGTGAGAGTATCTCTATAAGGCTAAACCCCTTTCCGTCGATCTGATACCGAAGGGCCTTCTCTATATAAGCCTTTGTCTTCAAAATATTCTTCGGCGAATCAACAGAGGTCCTCGCTATGAAGGTAACGCCTTCAATTGTGGCCAGCATCTCCGATACACAAAGAGGATACCCTGCCTTTTCTGGCTCCCTGCCCTTCGGTGTCGTTGTTGTCTTCTGACCAATAAGAGTGGTTGGTGCCATCTGACCACCTGTCATACCATATGTTGCATTATTCACAAAGAATACCGTTATATTTTCTCCCCTCGCAGCGGCATGGATTATCTCTGCTGTACCTATGGCAGCAAGGTCACCATCTCCCTGATAGGAGAATATTATCCTGTCAGGTAACACCCTTTTCATTGCTGTTGCCGCCGCCGGGGGTCTGCCATGGGCAACCTCGAGCATATCAATATCAAAATAATCATAGGCAAAGACAGCGCAGCCAACTGGGGCTATCCCTATAACCTTCTCTCTTATATCCAGTTTATCTATGCACTCACCTATAAGCCTGTGAATGATGCTGTGACCGCATCCCGGGCAATAACGAAAAGGCGTCCCTTTAAGGCTTCTGGGTCTATCAAAGACCTTTCTCATACTCTCCTCCTTTCTTTTGGGTGAATGGGTGAAACCGCTTCACCACTTCACCTCTTCACCGCCTAATAAGAGTCCCTCAAGCAAACCATAATCGCTCACAATCAGTTCATTAAATTTAAATATATCCATTATCTTAATTGTAAGTATTATGCCAGGTATAATCAAGTCAGCCCTTTCTCTCTCAAGACCTTTAATATCCTTTCTAAGAGATATGGGTATAGAAACGAGTTTATTTCTCATGTCCTTCAATCTATCGAGAGCAAGATGATAGCCATGGATAATTTCAGGTTCATAATGATCTAAAGAAAGGTCTATAGCTGCCAGGGTCGTGATAGTGCCTCCTGTTCCTATAAAGATAGCTTCCGTAAGTCTATCAGGTAAACCGGGCCGGGGTTGTCGAATTTGGTCTTCGATATAGGATTCAAGTGCTTCCAGCTCAGCAGGAGAAGGGGGGTCATGCTTAATGTGATCTTCAAGAAGGTTCACAACACCAATAGGTATTGACCCGCAGTTTGACACATTCGATCTTTTTGAATCATAAATGACCCATTCTGTACTGCCACCTCCAATGTCTATTATCATTGATCTTCCAACATCGAGACCTGACAGGACACCCTTTACCGTTAATCTCGCCTCCTCCTCCCCGCTGATTATTTTTATTCTTATACCCGTTTCCCTGAAGACCCTTTCTATAAAATCATTACTGTTCTTTGCAACCCTGAGAGCCTCTGTGCCAACGGCCTTTACATTCGTGATTTTATATTCTGAAATGGTTTTTGATATCTTCCTTAGTGCTCTAACAGAAGATTCTATATTCTCCTTTTTAAGGTACCCTGTCTCTTTAATGCCCTCGGCAAGTCTCGTAACCGTCCTATCGGAGAAGATGCGTTGCAGCCTTCCTTCTCTGATGTTGCCTATCAGTGTTCTTATCGTATTGGAACCAACATCAATAGCAGCGTACATATTAAATCCATGATACAAGATACAAGATAGAAGATACAAGTTTTTACCCTGAATCGTGAATCTCGAATCCTGAATCGTGTATCCTGTCCTGTTGAAGATAAAAACTTTCCTGTTATATAATCAAATCATGAAGATACTTCTGCATATGTGTTGTTCCAACTGCAGTATCTACCCTTTAAAAAGCCTGCTGTCTAAAGACATAGATGTAAGGGGCTTATGGTTCAATCCAAATATTCATCCCGAGGATGAATATGTCAGGAGGCTCGATTCCCTTCAAAGACTTGAAAGACTATGGGGGCTTGATATCGAAATTATCGATCACTTCGGTCAGGATGAGTTTATAAAAAAAAATAAGAATGACGAAAACAGGTGCATTCGTTGTTACACGATGAGGCTCGAAAAAACAGCCGTTCTTGCGAGGAAGATGGGCCTCGATGGTTTTACGACAACCTTACTTGTTAGCCCCTATCAGAAATTTGACCATATTATAAGTATAGGAAAGGAGCTCGAAAGGATATATTCGATACCTTTTTATATTGAAGACTTCAGGGTTGGATACAGGCAAAACATAGGATTATCAAAGGAACTGGGACTTTACAGACAGAAATACTGTGGTTGTATATATTCATTGGGTGAGGCGGTTCAACGAACTCACCATGCGGATCGATGAAATGAAGATGGAGGTTTTTATAGGAAAATTCCTTATCTTGGCTGGCCTTATCATAATAGTAATCGGGGCTATCCTTCTTCTCGCAGGCAAGATACCATACATTGGAAGGCTCCCCGGAGATATAGTAATTCAAAAAAAGAATTTTACCTTTTACTTTCCCCTTGCCACAAGCCTCATCTTGAGTTTATTAATAACCTTTATTCTGTGGCTTATAGGGAGATTAAAATAGTGAAATTCAGATACCTCCTTATTTCTCTTTTTTTGGTTTTAATATGCCTTTCAGGCGTCAATTCCCGGGCTTATTCAGAGGAACCGGGAAGGAATTCTAACGCTACGATAAAGGTTCTAATTCAGGATGAAAATCTCCCCTCTATCCCGGGTAAGGATGAAAAGATTGCCCTCCTCGGCAATGTTAATGGCGATTTTTTTGGCAACGGCATAAGATACTCCGGACAGATAGAGGTCTGGAGAGGAGAAAAGGGCCTTTATGTTGTAAATGAACTACCCCTCGAGGATTATGTGGAGAGCGTTGTTGCTGCAGAAGTTGGCACAGACTGGGAGATAGAGGCTCTAAAGGCCCAGGCTGTCATTGCAAGGACTTATGCTGTTTACAAGAAAACAGCGGTTACGAATCAGTCTATGTATCACCTGACATCATCTGTGCTTAATCAGGTATACAAGGGGAATAATTCCCATTTCAAGGTAACATTTGCTGTACGTGCTACAGAAGGAGAGATACTGACTTATAACGGAAAACCAATAGAGGCCCTCTATCATTCAACCTGTGGGGGAAGGACAGAAAACCCTGAGGAGGTCTTTGGCAAAAAAATACCATATATGAAATCTGTTGAATCCAGATGTGACCTGTCACCATACTGGGTATGGGAGAGAAAGATACCCATTTCTGAGATAGAGAAGGCCCTCAATCTAAGCGGGATAAAGGATTTAGATATAAAAAGCACGACATCCACTGGAAGGGCGAAAGATATAATTGTAAAGAAAGAGGAAGGTGATACAACAATAAAGGCAACAGACCTGAGACGACTCCTCGGCTGGAACAGGTTGCCGAGTACATACTTTGAAATCAAGAAAAATGGTGATTCTATTGTCTTTGAAGGGAAGGGATACGGCCATGGTGTTGGCCTCTGTCAGTGGAGTGCGCTCCAGATGGCTTCAGAGGGCAAAACTTACAAGGAGATTTTGGCCTTCTTTTATCCTGGAACCGAGATAAAGAAATATGAAGGTAATTGACTTCGATTTCTCTCTTCCCGAATCATTCATTGCTAAGGAACCGGTCGAACCTCGTGACCATTGCAGGCTTCTCGTATTGAAGAAAGACGGGCTTATAGAAGACAGGTTTTTCTTTGATCTTCCTGATTACTTAGAAAAAGGTGACCTCCTGCTTCTAAATAATACAAAGGTTTTACCAGCGAGATTAACAGGGAGAAAAGAGACAGGAGGAAGGGTTGAATTCCTTCTCGTAAAGGAAACAGAGCCACTTACCTGGGAAATCCTTTGTCGGGATAGATTCACCGGTTATCTCTATATTTCAAAAGGTTTTTCCGCTTACATAAAGGATGGAAGAACCGCTGTCTTTGAATATGACGGGAATCTTATTGATAAATTATGGGAGATAGGTGATATGCCTCTACCTCCTTATATCAAAAGAAGGCCCGATGAGCGAGACAGGGATTGGTACCAAACTGTATTTGCGGAAAGGACAGGGTCTATAGCAGCACCTACAGCAGGTATTCACTTTACTCCTGAACTTATTAAGACGATCAGGTCAAAAGGGGTATTAATTGGATTTATTACTCTTCATGTTGGTAAAGGAACCTTCAAATCAGTAAAGGTAGAGGATGTCGAAGACCATAAGATGGATCCTGAATATTTTGAGATAAGAAGGGATGTCATCAGGGCAATTGAGGAGACAAAGGCGGCGCACAAAAGGGTCTTTGCTGTCGGAACAACAACAACTCGTGCGGTCGAGGGCCTTTTTACAGGCAATTGCGGAGAAAGCAGTAACGGCGTGGTCAAGGGTGTAACCGATATCTTCATCTATCCTGGTTATAACTTTAAGGTCATTGATGCCTTGATAACAAATTTTCACCTTCCTCGCTCCACTCCGCTTTTCCTAACAGGAGCCTTTTGCGGGAGGGATAATCTGATGAGAGCTTACCAGTTTGCTATCTCGCAGGGATATAGATTTTTCTCCTATGGTGATGCTATGCTTATCCTGAGGTAATAATGAAACGCCACTTATCAAACAGGATATATCTGATTATCATTGTGGTTGTGTCCATGACAATTGGATTTATTACTGGTTATCTTGTTGGCATAAAGCATTCGGCAGCGCCTGCCTTATCTGAGCAAAACAAGATCGAGGCCAAAAAGTTACAGGGAGCACAGACCGAAAAAGGTGCATCATCGGAAATGCCATCTACTGTAGATATAAAGTTACAGAATCAGGAAGTTCCAACAAATTCAATAGAACAGGTAAAGGCAGAGCCAAGCAAATCCCTTGAAAATGAAAAGCCTAAGAATGAGATAAAAAATATTCAGCATGAAAAAACATCTGAGACAGATCAGAAACCTGCGGAAGAGGCAGTGAGGCAGGAACATAAGAGTGGGATTTATACTGTTCAGGCAGGTGCCTTTAAGAACGAAAAAGAGGCGGAGGCCTTAAAGACAAAACTTGAGAAAAAAGGATATAATATATATATATTGAAGGAAAGAAAGTCCAAAGACGGAGTTCTCTTTAAGGTCAGGGTTGGTGATTTTGAGACGAAGAAGGAGGCTGAAATCTTTGCAATAAAACTCAATAAAACAGTGGGCCTTCGATCCTTTGCAGTAAAAAAATGAAGAGGAAAGGAGCCCGGGAAATCAGAGATTTTCAGGGGTATCAGGTACGGTAACAACACAGATAGAACTTGACCAGGAAAGGGACCTGTCCCTTATTTATAGCGGTCTTAACAAGAACCTCAAGATAATTGAAGACTGCCTGAATGTAACCATAAGCTCGAGGGGGAATAAGATCTTCATTCAGGGTGATGACCCTCAGACCCGCCGGGCAATCAATCTTATAAATGAGATCAAATCTTTGAGCAGAGAAGGTTTCAATCTCAATGCTGAGGACCTCCGACTTGCCCTGCAATCTACTTCGCCTGATTCAGAGCCATCACTGAAGGAACTTTTTGCAAATAATATTGCAGTGGCATCGAAGAAGAGATTCATAATTCCAAAGACAGAGATTCAGAGGCAGTACGTTGAAGCAATAAAGACCAATGACATCGTGATTGGGATTGGTCCGGCCGGAACCGGCAAGACCTATCTCGCAATGGCGATGGCTATTAACTCACTGCTGAAAAAGGAAGTTAGCAGGATTGTTCTGGCAAGACCGGCCATTGAGGCAGGCGAAAAACTGGGTTTTCTTCCAGGAGACATATACGAGAAAGTAAATCCTTATCTAAGGCCCCTTTATGACGCCCTCTTTGACATGATGGATGCTGAAAAGGCGGGGAAATTGATCGAGAAGGGTATAATAGAGATTGCTCCCCTTGCCTTTATGAGGGGCAGGACATTGAACGATTCCTTTATCATCCTCGATGAGGCACAAAATACCACATCGGAACAGATGAAGATGTATCTCACCCGACTCGGTTTTAATTCAAAAACAGTCATAACAGGTGATACAACACAAATAGATCTTCCCCACGGAAAGATATCGGGCCTTGTTGAGATAGAAAATATCCTCAGGGGGATTGAGGGAATAAAGTTCATATATTTTACCGAAAGGGACGTGGTTAGACACAGGCTCGTTCAGGAGATAGTGAAGGCCTATGAAAGATACGAAAAACGGGGAAGTGACACCCAGCAGGGTTAACTTACCGAAGAATAAAACTGCTCGAGATACATTAGAAATAGAGGGAGTCAGAAAATACAGCCTCTTGATAATCTTCAGTCTTCTGACAGCCCTTTCAATCCAAACCCGAATTGGCATAGAAACCCTCCTGGGAGGATTTCTTGTTGTCTCTGTACTCCTTCTCATCCTTTACAGGGACATCCTCAGATATAAACCACAGTACATGAAGAAATACAATATGCTCGTGCTTTTAGGGGTAATGATAACTGGCACGATGACACTCGGCAGATTCTTTCACTATCTCCTCATAAACTTAACCCGGGGTCTTGGTTCCCTGCCCGTTGAAGGCTCAATCTTTGGAATTCCTATCCCTGCTGGTGCAATGTTAGTAACGCTCTTGTTTGATTTTCATACAGCCATATTCTTTTCCTTTACAGTCAGCCTCCTCTCAGGTCTGTGGCTCCAGGATTCCCTTTTCCCGATCTATGTCTTTGTTGGAAGTCTTGTTGCATCCTTTAGCGTTATAAGATGTAAGAAGAGGTCTGACCTTCTCAGAGGGGGGTTTTATGTTGGTATAGCGAATATTATAACATCGGTAATCCTTTTACTTTTTAATGGTGAATTATTCACTATAAAGGCTTTATCAGGGCTCATATTCGCAGCATCATCAATCTTAACGGTATCAGCGGTTGTTTCGATAATGCTGCCCGTTCTTGAATATTCCTTTAATGCTACTACCGATATAAGCCTCCTTGAACTCCTCGATATGAACCATCCCTTGATGAAGTCCTTAATGATCAGTGCCCCTGGTACATATCATCATAGTGTTATAGTTGGCACCCTTGTTGAATCAGCAGCAGAGGCGATCGGGGTCAATCCACTTCTCGCAAGGGTGAGCGCCTATTATCATGATATAGGGAAGATAAAGATGCCCGAATACTTTGTTGAGAACCAGACCGGCGCTGTAAGTAAACACGAGAGGCTAACTCCACACATGAGCAGTATGATAATAGCATCACATATCAAGGAAGGTATAGAACTTGCGAAACAGTACAAACTTCCCCAGCCAGTAATCGATATCATCCAGCAACATCATGGCACGAGTCTTATGACCTATTTCTTTCAGAAGGCTAAGGAACTCAACTTAGAGCATATACCCCCGGAGGATGAGTACAGGTATCATGGTCCAAAGCCTCAGACGAGGGTTGCTGCATTAGTGATGATGGCTGACGCTGTAGAGGCAGCATCGAGGGTACTCTCAGACCCGACGCCTGCTCGAATATCTGCCCTGGTAGACAGGATTATAAACCGCATCTTTCTTGAAGGCCAGCTCGATGAATGTGAACTGACACTCAAGGATATTTTTCAGATTAAGAGCCATTTTTCTTATATCTTGACAGGTATCCTCCATAAGAGGATAGATTATCCTGGCTTCGACTTCAGCAAGGAATCCACAAAAACAGATCATCCCGAACTAAGATTTTCAGAGGTCACAACAGGGTCTTATGAAGGTATTGATAAAGAATCAGACAGGAATTTCAGGGTATCAGAGGAGATTAAAAAAGGATTCCCTGTTTCTTCTTAAATACTTTAACCTCTCAAATGCCGAATTAAGCATACTCCTTGTAATTGATAGCGAGATGGAGAGGTTAAATAGTACCTTCAGGGGAAAGAAAAAGACAACAGATGTCCTCTCCTTTCCTATCTACAATTCTCTAAAGGAGATTCCTGCAAAGGGAGATGTCCTGCTGGGCGATATTGTCATCAATCTTAAGGCAGCAATGAGGCAAGCAGGCGAGTATGGTGTAACTTATTATGATGAGGTAAGGAGACTTCTTGTCCATGGCTTTTTACATTTGCTCGGTTATGACCACGAGCGCAGCAGGTATCAGGGAATAAAGATGAGAAAGAAGGAGAAAGAACTCCACAATGCCTTTGAAGAGATGGATTAAAAGCACCAATTTTGCCATTGAAGGCATACTTCACGGTGCGAAGACAGAGAGACACCTCCGTTATCATCTTTACGCTGCTGCATCTGTTCTGTTAGTGAGTTACATCATCGGGGTATCCAGAGAGGACTTCCTTATAATAGCTCTCGTAACCATAATGGTCCTCCTGGCAGAGTTGCTTAATACCTCAATCGAGGCTGTTACCGATCTTTTATCTCCTGATAAATCTGAAAAGGCAAGAATAGCAAAGGATGTTGCAGCAGGTGCTGTTCTTATAACCGCCCTCGGTGCTGCCATTGTGGGTTACATTATATTGATACCTTACTTCAAGAGATGGTTCCATGAGGGTTTTTTTATCGCGAGACATTCAGGAGAAGAGGTATCAATTATAGCCCTTATACTTGTCCTCATACTCGTTGTGATAACAAAGGCATATATGGGGAAGGGTTCTCCCTTAAGAGGAGGGCTTCCGAGCGGACATGCTGCCCTTGCCTTCTCTATATGGGTTATAGTCACCTTTACAACAGGAAGCTTTATCTCTTCCATCCTCTGTTTTGTCCTCGCCACTATCGTTGCAGCAAGCAGAGTTATCCAGAAGATACATACAATCTGGGAGGTAATCCTCGGCGGTCTGATGGGTGCAATTGTTACATATATCCTTTTCAGGATCTTCCTGTATTAATAACCCCACCTCGTAGGTGGAGATTACGGAAGCTTATTTCTTAATATCAACAAGGAGTTGAATGATTGTGTCTATTCGCTGATTGAGCTGGGCAACCTCCTGCCTGACCTGTCCTATCTCCTGCCTGACCTGTCCTATCTCCTGTCTGATCTGTCCTATCTGGGTATCAATCTTTTGGTTAAGCTGAATATATTGAGTATCTATCTTCTGATTGAGCTGGGCAACCTCCTGCCTGACCTGTCCTATCTCTGTATCTATCTTCTGGCTCAGATATCTGAAGTCCTCCTCCTGTCTTTTCTTTGTCTCATTGACTACTTCGAGGATATCCCTCGTCCTCTCCTCAACCACCTGATAGATAAGCTCAAGAGTGACCTTCTTTATTGCACTTGTAAGAAGTTCCTTCACCTCTTAATCTCCTTATAAATCTTATAAAAAAGTATATCATAAACACTATTTCCTGTAAATCGTAGATAGCCGATAAAAATCAAATAACTTTTTATCTTTGATTGTCTGATTGAGTCATCAAGGGTTGCCCTACAAATCTCTATTTAATCACTTATTACCGTTGGTGAACCGCTCATCTCCATTATCGCTTGATAGAGTTTCTCTGAATTTATTCGACCGATTAAATTCTTTGTTTTTAACAAACGGGTTGCCTCATTAAGATAATCTTCATCCTTCCAGTGTTCATCCCTGTGAACCTCTATATATACCCTTCCGTTGTTGAGTCCTACCTTCACAGGTTGTCTTACTATGGTAACAGGCGCACCAACAGGCACGACATTGAAAAGTTCAGGTATATCCTCGGGATAAAGCCTCAGACAACCATGGGTGACCTTCCTCCCCACTGCCCATGGTCTATTCGTACCATGAATCAGATAACTACCGAGAGAAAGTCTCAGGGCATGACTGCCGAGGGGATTATCAGGCCCTGGAGGGACAACATTTGGAAGTTCAGGTCTCTCTTTCCTGATGGATTCAGGCACGCGCCAGGGTGGATTCTTTATCTTCTCTATAATCCTGAACCTCCCTGTCGGAGTCTCTTTACCATCGTCACCAATACCTATGGGATAGGTTCTGACAAAATCCTTTCCACTCTTTTTATAAAAATAGTAAAGTCTCATCTCTGATATATTTATAACTATCCCATTACGGCTTGAGTCAGGGAGTATCCATGAGGAAGGAATAAGGACAGATGAACCATTTTTTGGGACAAAGGGATCAAGGTCAGGATTAGCATCCACTATCTCATTGTAACCGAGATTAAACCTCCTCGCTATTTCTATCAGGGACTCGTTGTCCTTTACTCTGTACTCTTGTACGGTACCAATTAATGTGGAATCCTTTTTCAGAAGAAAAACATCGGCATGAGCCCTGTCAGGTATTGATAGAAAAATAAAAGAGCAGCAGAGCAGCAGTGCGGTAGTCTTAAATAGAGCAGTTCTAACTAATACCACATCATCGCCTCAAAATCAGGGGTTGGAACAATTATAGAGATATAGCCCCTCCAGGGACATCTCTCCATCTCATCCCCGTTCTTAATGACTGTCACAAAAAAGTTCATCTCATCCCTTTCCTTTAATGAGAGGTCCTTGAAAGGTATGGCACACTCTATAATATCGTTTACAGCACAATCCTCGATTTCCTTTACCTTTTTCCAGCCTTCTTCTTCCCTTCTGAAAAGTGCGGCTCCTTCCTTGCCTAAGGGTATATAAATCTTAAATGCCTGAGGCCTGATCGTCTCTATAGTGATGGCAGAAGATTCTGGAAAATCTACAAATGCAATGGATGGATCTATCCTTATGAATAGCGTATCCTGATTGAATCCATAATATATTCTCGTTATCAGGCTTTCTGAGCTATGCATACTTCCACCTGTTCTGCCAACATCTATATATGCGGCCTGATACCACTCGAAATAGCTTGTCATTATACCATCTATCTTTGGAAATATAAATCCCCTTATCCCTATTGAAGGCTCTGTAGCCCTGTCCTCCCTAAGGACAGGCACGTAAAGAAAAGGAGGTATATCAATCCCTATCTCCCTATAAACCTTCATGAGATTGAGGCGAAAGAGCTCGTCAAAATCCTTTGCATTTTCCGTAGAGTGTTCATCACCATACCACCAGTTCCAGTCACTCCCTTCAGCAATGTAAAGGTTCTTAAAGATAGATGAAAGGTCTCTCTGCGGATTGAGTCTCCTGTACGTCTCGAGAGACTGCCTGGTTTCGAGGAGGTAATTCCAGGCCGTGTTATCCTCTTCATGACCTATCCAGATATTAAAGTTTCCATTTATCCAGGAACCAGGGTATATCCCGTGAAGCGATCCGGCATGGTTTTTTATCCTGAGATATTCTGATATAGTAACTGTCTGAAGCCTTTCACTCTTTGATAAACCTTCATAGAGATAATTTAAAAAATCATGACCATCATTTTTATAATATTCCCAGGCATTTTCTCCGTCAAGTATTATCGGGACAAGATAGGGGCCTCTATCTGGCAGGGAAGAATGGATCTGATTAAGCCTATTTATGAGGTCCTCTGCTGCTGACTTTGGCTCCCACCGTGAATAAACAAAGCCTATAAGGTCTGAAAGCTTATGATCCCTGAATATAATATTTACACCTTCATACTCATAAACCGAATATAATATCTCGGGATGAAGGAGAGCACCTGAATGCCCTCTCAAGACAATGCCAAGAGACCTCGCCAGTATCTCCTCATCGGTGGCAATCCATTTTATACCCTCAGAATGCATAATCTTAACCACATCCTCACTGACAGACCCCTCTGATGGCCACATGCCCTGAGGTCTGAAGCCAAATATATTCTCAAAGAATTCAAGGCCCTCTCTTATCTGTGCCCTCGAATCTTCTGGAAAAGAGAACCTCCTCGGAAGTCTTATCTCAGGGCTTGATATACGGGCCATGTTTGTATCACAGAGCAAAGGAAGGATTGGATGATAAAAGGGGGTTGTGGATAACTCTATCTGCCCTTTCTCTGCAATTTCTCTATATTCGGGGATTATCATTTTTAGTATTTCCTGCTGTTTCAATACAAGGTTTTTCTTTTCCTCCTCTGTGAAGTCCTTTCCCTTTTCAATGAGATGGTTGAGAAAAGGGTCTTTCTTTCTAAGCACAGGGTCTATCCAGACAAGATTAAAGAGTACCTGAAGGTCAAGAAAGTCCGAAGAGGAGTAATATTTTATTCTTCGTTTTAATTCTGTCCCCGACACTCTTAATCCTCTTTTTATCAGAAGTTCATTGTATCTCGGGATGGGTCGTATCATTGTATCCCAGTTTGCAAGGAAGAAGTTTTCGAGGATAAAGACCTTTTCTTCATCTGTCAACTCCGATGCCTCTTTTAAGGTGAGGTCTAAAAATATATCCCTTGCATCATTTTCTGTATAATCTATGATCTGTTCGAGGAGGGATGGTACGAGATTGAAGTTCTGCCTAATATCAGGATAATCCCTGAGGATACTTACCATGTCAAGATAATCCTTTGTCCCGTGAAGCCTCACCCAGGGAAGACGGTATAAACCTGTAAAGGGGTCTTTGTAATAGGGCTGGTGCATATGCCAGAGAAAGGAAATATAGAGAGGACTACCGCTCATACCTGAAGATGTACTCGTCAGGTTTTGCCATTCTGAACTCTTCCCTGGCATATTTTTCTATATAAAATGGGTTTTCCTTCAGTAATTGAAGTTCCCTTTTCAGGGCTTCATTAGTAATCTCTATCTCCTTTATCTCCCTTTCAAGTCGAACCTTTTTCCCTTTCATCTCGATATACTTAATGAGCCCTGATTCTCCAAAGACAAAGATAAAAATTATGTAAATAGATGTAAGGACAGCAAAAGTGAAAAAGATAAGCCTCCTTTTCCTTATTTCAGAGAGAACCTGTCTTCTCAATTCACTCATAGTTTAAATTATACAACGATCCTTTTCCTTTGTATAGTGCAGATTTAGAAAGTTCCTTCTCTATCTCGAGGAGTCTGTTATACTTTGCTATCCTTTCGCTCCTGGAGAGCGAACCTGTCTTAATAAAGCCCGTGTTACAGGCAACGGCGAGATCAGCAATCGTTGTATCCTCTGTCTCCCCTGACCTGTGGGAGATAACAGCCGTATATCCTGCCCTTGTGGCCATCAAAATGGCATCGAGGGTCTCTGTTACCGTCCCTATCTGGTTTAGTTTTATGAGGATTGAGTTTGCTATCCCCCTTTTTATCCCTTCTCTCAGTATCCTTGTATTTGTCACGAATATATCATCTCCTACAACCTGAACCCTACTGCCGAGTCTGTCGGTCATCTCCCTCCATCCATCCCAGTCCTTCTCTGATAATCCATCCTCAATAGATAAGACAGGATATTTATCAATCAGCCCTTCATAATAGGAAATAATGTCTGAAGAGGACATCTTTTTATCCTCAAATTTATAATAGCCATCTGAGTAAAACTCAGAGGCTGCTGCATCGAGGGCTATAAAGATATCCCTGCCGGGGGCATATCCTGCTGCCTCAATTGCCTGAATTATCAATACTATAGCCTCCTCGTTGTTCTTCAGGTCAGGTGCAAAACCTCCCTCATCACCAACAGCGGTATTAAGCCCCTTTTTCTTCAGTATCGACCTAAGGGCATGAAAGACCTCTGCACCTGCCCTGAGTGCCGAGGAAAAATCAGGCAATCCAGCAGGCATGATCATGAATTCCTGTATATCAAGGTTATTATCTGCATGGGCACCACCATTCAGGATATTCATCATAGGCACAGGGAGTTCCTTTGCATTACTGCCCCCTATATATCTGTACAGGGATAGCCCTGCCTCAATTGCAGAGGCCCTGCAAACCGCCATAGATACACCGAGAATCGCATTTGCACCAAGCCTCGACTTGTTTTCCGTTCCATCGAGATCTATCATAAGGTTATCTATATATACCTGCTCCGTTGATTCAAGACCTAAAAGATTCGGTGCTATCTCCTTTTCCACATTCTCGATAGCCTTTAGAACACCCTTCCCATGGAATCTTGCGCCACCATCCCTTAGTTCAAGGGCCTCTCTCTCTCCTGTAGAGGCGCCTGATGGAACCGCAGCCTTTGCGGATACACCACTTTCGAGGGTTACCTCAACCTGAACAGTCGGGTTACCTCTCGAATCCAGTATCTCCATAGCCCTAATATCAACTATCCTTCCCATTTTTTCCTCCTTCTAAGATTACAATTAATATTAACTCTCCTACCCCCTTTAAAAGGGGATAAGGAGTTACAGATATTGTCTAAGGCTATCCTCTAT
>JBKBUA010000380.1:0-505 GCA_046290845.1 Thermodesulfovibrionales bacterium | reverse complement strand
ACATGAAGATGGCTCATAGCTCTCCCTTTTCTTGAAAATTATCCTTTATTTGCATACAATAAAAGCATATAAAGGAGGTGCATAATATGCGTGCCACATTAAACATACCTGATGACCTCATTGCTAAGGTGCAGGAACTTTCGGGTGAAAAAACCAAGACAAAGGCTATTATTAAAGCATTGCAGGAATATATCAGACAGCAAAAAATTAAAAAGCTTCTCTCCCTTAAAGGCAAGATTCAGATTGATTATGATTGGGAAAAAGAAGAGGAGATTGAGATGAAGTCTCAAAGCAATCGGGAGAAATCTATTGAAAGATAGAATATTAGTTGATACAAACATATGGATTGAATTTTTTAGGGGTTCATCTTCTGCAGGTGAGCATCTTACCTTCTTACTGCAGGAACACTCAATATTTACCTGCGGTATCATACTATTTGAGCTACTACAAGGCATTCGATCAGAAAAGGAAAGAAATCTTGTTGTTGAAACCCTGCAGGGGCTCC
>JBKBUA010000379.1:0-506 GCA_046290845.1 Thermodesulfovibrionales bacterium | reverse complement strand
GTACGGGGCTGTATCGAAATCAGTATACTATAAGCTCGGCTCACTCTATCTGGTATTGGGTAGCTACAACGAAGCCGTAGATGCCTTCAAAGAGGCACTGAATATCGACAACAGAGACCCCATGGCCCATTTTAATCTTGCTATAGCCGCATTCATGAAGGGAGACAAAGATCAGGCATGGCAGGAATATGTGGTTTTAAGAGGCATTGACAAAGAACTTGCAAGAAGGCTCTGGGATATCATCAATTAAGGCTTTATTTCTATAGGAGTACCGTCTTCAACCATCTGATAGATCTCTTCTATCTCTGAATTCGTGACAGCGATACAGCCATCTGTCCAGTCGTAATACCTGTGAAACTTTCCAAATTCTGCAAGCTCTTCCGGTAAGCCATGTATCATTATATCCCCACCAGGTGATACTCCAAGCCTTGCAGCCTTTTCTATATCCGATTCGTTAGGATAAGAGATTCGAAGTGAAAGGTGAAACCTGCTATTTGAGTTTTTGA
>JBKBUA010000378.1:0-506 GCA_046290845.1 Thermodesulfovibrionales bacterium | reverse complement strand
AAAGAGATTATTAAAGTAACGAGGATAATAGCCTTCTTAGCAACAATCATGGGCATTATATTCTTTACTATTGGACACCTGATAGGAAAGGGATTCTGGGAAAATTTTATCTTTGCCATAGGAATAATAGTGGCAAATGTACCTGAAGGACTGCTGCCAACCGTCACCCTTTCCCTTGCCATGGGAAGCCAAAGGATGGCCAGGAAGAAGGCACTCATAAAGACCCTAACATCTGTTGAAACCCTCGGTTCTGTAACAGTTATATGCACTGATAAGACAGGAACCCTTACACAGAACAGGATGGAGGTAAAGAAAGTATGGACTATTGACAATCAACAAAGCACTATCGATCTCTTAATAAAGACAGCCTACTTATGCAATAATGCAAAGTTCATCGATGGGCAATACAAGGGAGATCCAACAGAAACTGCTCTCTTTAAATATGCAAGGGAAAATATCGGAGATATAAAGTCCGAGCGAATATCAGAAATCCCATTTGATTCCGA
>JBKBUA010000377.1:0-507 GCA_046290845.1 Thermodesulfovibrionales bacterium | reverse complement strand
AGGTCAGCACGATAATCCCTCAGCATCTAAGTATATTATAAAGCCTGCCACCTATCTCGAAGGTTGAAAGGGGGGTCGTTGCAATGATAACCCCTTCCTCAGAGGCCTTTTTGAGAGTCTCCTCTTCGGGTGAGCGGTTGTTCGTAATGATTATGGCAGCGATATTCTTCAGGGTAGCAACAGCCACGATATTCGGATGGGTCTGAAGGGTTATCCAGATATCCCCATCCTTTGAATTTGCCATGACATCCGAGAGCAGATCGCTTATATAACAGCCCTTAACCTCTCTCAGGAGGTCCCCTTCTGTCTTTACTGAGAGCTCTAAATTCTCAAATACCTCCTTTACATTCATGTCATATCCTGCTTTATCTTTATAATAATTTCTACTGTTGTTCCTTCTCCCACAACCGAGTCTATCCTCAATTCATCAGCATTCTTCTTCATATTCGGCAGCCCCATGCCGGCTCCCCATCCCATCTCTCTTACCCAGTCAGGTGCTGTTGAATA
>JBKBUA010000037.1:13230-15810 GCA_046290845.1 Thermodesulfovibrionales bacterium | reverse complement strand
TCCTCGTTGTAGGAATATCTCTTTCATTATTGATAAAAGGCGGTGGTCTCCTTTCAATTGACAGGAAGGTATCGTAACATTGAAGGTCTTCCATTAAGAATGAAGGAATTGATTCGTTAAAAACTAAGGGGCGAGTTACTCGCCCCTCTTATTAAAAAGACAGAACTACATCTTTCCCGCTGGCTTTTTCTCCTCAGCCTTTGGAGCAGCCTCTTTCTTTTCGGCCTTCTTCTCGGCTGGTGCTGCCTTTACCATGATGGATTTTGCTACATTCTTGCCATCCATCTCAGCATACCTTACCGTGACCTTGTCACCGACCTTAACATCACCGAGAGCCTTTTTCTCCTTGCCGATCTTTACTGTGGTCTTGTCATCGGCTGTGAGGGCCACATCGCCTGCCTTACCCTTTACAGTAAGTGTCTTTGCTGTTGCATCAACAGCCGTGACCTCACCTGTAACCTGCTTTACCTTTGCAGGTGCCTTCTTTTCGGCAGGTGCGGCCTCCTTTTTCTCTGCCGGTGCAGCCTCCTTCTTCTCAGCAGCAAGGGCGAAGCCTGCTACAGAAAGAACAAAGAGCATTGCTACTATGAGGGCTATTACTCTTTTCATTCAGAATCACCTCCTTTCTTTTTTGTCAAATAAGATTACTATCAAAATACATGCCAGTTGATGCCGCTTATGTGGTTTTAAAGCATATCAAGGATTTGCCAGGATGTCCAATCTTAAGGTATAAATCGGTAAAAAATTTTATCCCTAATCAGGGAAGTTCATCCTTTTTTGAGGATATGCTTCCCAAACCGAATTTTTCCCATCTATACCAGAAGGTTTTATAACTCATTCCCAGAAGACGTGCTGCTCTGGCTGCAACATTATTTGCCTTTGCCATTGCCTTTTTCAACAGTTCCTTCTCGAGATTCTCGAAGTTGATCCCCTCGTCAGGTAAATCAAAATCTAATATCCCGCTTGACATGGGTATCTTCAGTTCGGTCTTTATCTCCTCTATCTTGATTGTGTCAGAGTCACACATTAAAACTGCCCTTTCAATGACTGATTCAAGTTGCCTGATATTTCCGGGCCATGAATATTCCGTAAGGGCTTTCATAGCCGAGGGCTCAATAGCCTTAACCCTTTTGCCAAATTCATTGTTATACTTTTCAATGAAGTGCTTTACCAGTTCTGGTATATCTTCTCTTCTATGTCTAAGAGGGGGGAGTTCTATAGTTACTACCCTGAGCCTGTAATAGAGGTCTTCCCTGAATCTTCCCTCTGTCATCTCTTTCTCAAGGTCTTTATTGGTTGCTGCAATAATCCTGACATCGACCTTAATTGCATCCCTTCCCCCGAGCCTCCTGATCTCTTTCTCCTGAAGTACCCTCAGTATCTTTGATTGTGTGAGGAGTGGCAGGTCACCGATCTCATCGAGGAAAAGGGTGCCTCCATTGGTTGCCTCAAAGAGCCCCTTTTTCCTCCCCGTAGCACCTGTGAATGCGCCGGGCTCATAGCCAAAGAGCTCGCTCTCTATGAGATTATCGGGTATGGCCGCGCAGTTTATGGCGGTAAAGGGCTTTGTTGCTCTCGGGCTGTTGTAATGGATGGCCTTTGCTATTAGCTCCTTACCTGTACCACTTTCTCCGAGTATCAGGACAGTGACAGGGCTTGTGGAGACCTTTTTTATGAGATTTATCACATTCTCCATTGCCTTTGAATGTCCTACTATGCTATCAATATTGAATCTTTCATAGAGGGCCTGTTGAAGTTCCTGAGTTTTCTTCAAGAGCTCTATTTTCTCGAGGGCTTTTTTTATCGTCACTAAAACGACATCCTTTTCAAGGGGTTTTGTGAGAAAGTCAAAGGCTCCGTGTTTCATTGTCTCTACTGCCATGGATATGGTGCCAAAGGCGGTCATCATTATAACCGCTGGAGGCTCTTTTAGAGATTTCACCCTTTCCATCAACTCTAATCCATTCATGCCCTCCATCTTCAGATCAGTGAGGACAATATCAGGGCTATAGATAGTTGCGAGTTTCAATGCCTCCTCACCTGAAGAAGCTGTATATGTCTCGTGTCCTTCGCCCTCGAGTATTGCCTTCAGTATATTCCTCTGAAGTGGTTCATCGTCTACAACAAGAATTACAGCCATTCCCTCCTACCCCTTTCCTAATTGAATCTTCCACCTAACTGATTCCTATTACAAAATTTGCTTCAGCATCGGGAGTAAAAGATTTGCGTATGCCCGTCTATTCACTTAATCCCTTCAAGGTTTAAGTCAGCATAGAAACGACTTCCCTGTCTGGAATTGGTATTTTAATTATTATCTTGCTACCCATGCCTTCAACGCTATTGAACTCTATGTTACCACCATGTTCCTCTACGATCCTCTTTGTGGTAGCGAGACCGAGGCCGAGACCTGTTGTCTTTGTTGAGAAGAAAGGCTCGAAGACCTTGGAAATATTCTCCTTTGGCACCCCGGTGCCTGTATCAGTTATAGTAATTACCAATTTACCGTCATCTTTTTCTGTATTTATTGTAAGCATGCCACCTGATGGCATGGCCTGAAAGGCATTTATTACCACATTGAAT
>JBKBUA010000037.1:9625-13134 GCA_046290845.1 Thermodesulfovibrionales bacterium | reverse complement strand
ATATTTGTTCGCGCCATAATAGTCCCGGATATAATCAATACTGAGATTTATAAAGTTGAGCGGATTTCTTATTTCATGGGCTATGCTTCTGGCCAGTTGACCCACGGCAGAAAGATGTTCAGCCTCTCTCAGCCTTTCCTCGATCTCTTTGTTTTCTTTCAGACGTCGAACCATAAAATTGAAACTTTCTGTCAGTTGACCGATCTCGTCTTTACGTTCTGTTGGGAGGGTTACATCCAGTTCACCCCCAGCTACCTTCTTTGCTGCCCTCACTATTTCCTGAATTGGTTCTGTATATCGCAAGGACAGAAGAATAGCTATGCCTATGCCAATGGCAAAGACGAAAAGAGCGGCAAGGACCCTCTTAATAAAATTTGTCTTCTGTAAAGCAGAAATATCTTCTGCATTTATCCGTAAATGGATATATCCATAATGGGCCTCACCTGCAACGACAGGCAATATTACATCATAGGCCTTTCCTTCTTTTGAAACAGGCTCCCCTAATTCTGCCTTAATTATCAATTCCTTCTTCTTCGGGCTGACAGGTGAACCTATCTTTGCAGGATTGGTACTCGCTATGATCTCGTCAGTGTTGCTTATTATAGATATCTCTTTAATACCCCTTGCATTCAAATTCTTGAGGTATTGTGACAATCTCATCTCATCTGTTGAACCGGAGCCTGTTACCTCTTCAACACCAATCTGAATGGCCTTCGAGAGTTCTGTAGTCTGGCTTGCAAGTTGGTTTAGAAGCGCCTTCTCAGATTGCCAGTAAAGGAAAAATAAAATGGTCAAGAGTATAAAACTCAGAAAGAGCATCATGAGGACGAGTTTCTTGTTAAGGGAAAGGTTTAGGAAAAAGCTCCTGAACATGTTATATTATAACTTATTTACCTTCCTAAAGCACATTGAAGAAAGAAGGGTTATCACAGGCTTAAAAATCAAAATAACTATTGAAATTTACCACAAATTTGATATTTTATAAAGTCTATTTGAATGATGTGTATAAAAAATAAGGAGGCGAAATGTTAATCAAGCAAATAGCAGTAGGTCCCTTACAGTCAAACTGTTTTATTATTGGAGATGAGGTGACAGCCGAGTCTATTGTTGTAGATCCTGGAGATGAGCCTGATCTCATAATGGATGTTATAAATGGGAACGGGCTAAAGGTAAGTTATATTGTTTGTACACATGGACACTTCGATCATGTCGGTGCTGTCTCGGACATCAAGGGAAAAACAGGTGCGAAGGTTGTCATCCATAAGGATGAGATAGATATCTATCATGCTGCGAGGGATATGGCAGCCTTCTGGGGCTATGAGGTTGAAAGACTCCCTGAGCCTGATATTCTTGTTGATGATGGCGACAAAATAAGGATTGGTAATATGAGCTTTACCATTATCCATACGCCAGGACACAGCCCTGGTGGCATATGTCTTTATGGTGAAGGCATTGTGGTGACAGGAGATACACTCTTTGCTGGTTCAGTCGGGAGGACAGATTTTTACGGTGGAGACATGAATAAATTGAAGGAATCCTTTCATAGGCTTATGAAGCTGCCTGGAGAGACAAAGGTGCTACCAGGTCATGGTCCTGATTCCACTATAAGCATCGAGAAGAGGGACAATCCCTTTGCCTCGGAGTTTGAGATATGAGACTTGGCGGGGTGGACGGGGCTCGAACCCGCGACCTCCGGCGTGACAGGCCGGCGTTCTAACCAGCTGAACTACCACCCCATAAACAGTGGTTGGTTATCAGTAAACATTGATAGTATAATTGAAATATAAGATTACTTCAAGATAAATCGAATCGCTGACCACTATTTACCAATTACTGTTCTTAATGGTAGGCGGAACAGGGATCGAACCTGTGACCTCAGCCTTGTAAGGGCTGCGCTCTCCCAACTGAGCTATCCGCCCTGAACATAATATTTAAATATAGTAGAATAATTTTTGTCAACTCGTGAGGGTATCTTTTAACGGTAATCTTATTATGAAGGTTGAGCCTTTTTCTGAATCACTGATTGTGATGTTTCCTCTGTGAGAAACTATTATCTTTTGTGCTATTGCGAGACCAAGGCCTGTTCCCTTTTCCTTTGTTGAATAAAAAGGCAAAAAGACCTTTTCTCTAATGTCAGGGGGTATTCCATGGCCTGTATCAGAGATCGATAGCTCAATAAAATCAGAACTTATTCTATAGGTAACCCCCAGTTCACCACCCTGTGGCATTGCCTCAACTGCGTTCTGAATAATATTATTGAATGCCTGTCTGAGGAGTATCTCGTCTCCTGATACCTTAGGCAGTCCTTCGAGATCTGTGAGTATCTTTATCTCTGAGGATATGTTTTTTGACTCTTTGATATTATCGAGACAATCCTCAATCAATTTTCTTAAATTCAGTTCATAAGGGTTTATGTCAGCAGGTTTCGCAAAGAAGAGAAAGTCCGAGATTATCCTGTCCATCACGACTATTTCTTTTGATATAGAATCCACAATCTCAAGCAGGGTTGGGTCTGCCTTTTTCTGGAGAATCTTTGTATATCCTGCTATTACACCCATAGGGTTTCTTAGTTCGTGTGCTATGCCGGCTGCCATCTCACCGAGGCTCGATAACCGGTCCCTCAATTCTGCCTGAGCCTTGAGTGCCTTTAGATCGGTCAGGTCTGTAAAAACCATAATCTGTCCTATCACATCGCCTTCTCCATTGATCAGAGGTGTTACTGTTAAACCAAGGTATATATTTCTTCCTGAATCGGTTACATACTGGATTTCCTTTCTCTCAACAAGGTCAACTCTGCTCAGAAGGGAAAGGAGGGGTTCCCTGAAAATATCCTTGAAGTTCACGCCTAAAACATCCGCTGATCTTATATCGAGAATCCTCTCAGCCGCAGAATTGACCTTTGTTACCTTCATATCTCTGCCGAAACTTATCACCCCACTTGGAACACTCTGAAGGATATATTCATTGTAACTCTCAATTATTCCTGCCCTTGCCTCTGCCTTCTTTCTGAGGTCATCCAGTTCCCTTTCTTTTTGCTTCAACTTGGAAAGGAGGTCATGAAATGTGTCAACGACAAAACTGACGTCGCTTTTACCATGTTCTTCTTTTTTGTCTTTTGCCCTTTTCAGTTTGATTACCGTTCTGAGGGATAAGAAAAAGACGAGAAAGATGAAAAGGAGAAAGAAGGCTAATAACAAAAATTGGCCTAATTCGTTCATCTTCCTAAATAGAGTCGCAGAATTTCCTGACCAAAGAAGAGACTTACTATTGCACCAATAGCTATGAAAGGTCCAAAAGGAACCTTCAATCCCTTTTCCCTGCCTTTGATTATCATTAATATGATACCAGCAATTGAGCCTGTAAGACTTGCAGCAAAGGTGGTCAAGAGGATTGATTTCCATCCTAAAAAGCCACCTATCATGGCCATTAGTTTTATATCACCACCACCCATGGCCTCCTGGCCAAAGACCTTCTCTCCAAAGATGGCTATCAGGTAAAATAATCCCCCC
>JBKBUA010000037.1:0-9526 GCA_046290845.1 Thermodesulfovibrionales bacterium | reverse complement strand
CCAGAAATGATGCCAACAATGGAATTAAAGAAGCCCACATGATGTATTCTTGCAAATGGATCGGGTATTACCAACGAACCTGCTGTTAACCCAATCAGGACTCCTGGAATGGTTATAGAATCAGGAATTATCTGGAAGTCGAGATCAATAAAGGTAATTACTATTAGGCTCGATATAAAGGCGAACAGAAAAGGGGTGTACCAGCCGAGGCCAAATTTCCAGATAGTAAATATATACATAAGGGCATTTAGGGATTCTACAAGGGGATAACGAGGTGAAATCCAGGCCTTACAATCCCTGCAGCGACCTTTGAGGATTATATAGCTCAAGACCGGTATATTATCATAGGGTCTTACAGGTGACTGGCATGATGGGCATCTCGAAGAAGGACTTATGATAGAGAGGTTTCGCGGTAATCTATGTATGCAGACGTTCAGGAAAGAACCTATTATGGCACCAAATACAAAGGTTATAATATACATCAAAATCATATCTCTATCTTGCTCAATTCAAGAACCTTATCTCTTATCTCCTCCATCTCGTTTTCTATGGTCTTTAATTGATTCATTAGTTCAATTATGGTTGGGTCTCTGAGAATATTCCTCTCTGATTTATCCTTTAGTTCTAAGACCCTCGCACCGATAGCCTTAAGTATCGAATCTCGTTTTTTTTCCACCTCTGAAGATCGATTAAGGAGCTTAAACAATGATAGCTCCACCTTTACCCTTTCGTTCAATAAGGTAGAAAACCATCTTATTTTTTCTATCCCCCCTTCTAAGCTATCTCTTACCCTTTTCCACATATTCCCTCCTATACTGTCTTGAAGATTTCTATCTTGCCTGTCCAGAAACGCTCGACAGCGTCTCTCAGGAGTGGAAACCCCTTCAATTCGGGATCGGAATCGATAATCTTGAAAGCCTCTCTTCGTGCCATATCAATGAGGTCAACATCTCTTACTATATTCGTTATTTTAAGGTCGGGCATACCTGATTGTCTTGTTCCAAAGAACTCACCAGGACCTCGTATATTGAGGTCTTCTTCAGCAATAACAAAACCGTTGTTGCTTTTGACCATCACATCGAGTCTTCTTCTTGCCTCCTCACTTAAGGGATCATATGCTAAAAGGAAACAGAAGGACTGATCAGCACCCCTGCCAACCCGTCCCCTTAATTGATGAAGCTGGGCGAGGCCAAACCTTTCGGCATGGACAATCAACATGAGGGTTGCGTTAGGAACGTCAACACCAACCTCAATAACGGTGGTGCTTACAAGTATGTCTATCTCGCCTTTCTTGAAGGCTAACATCATGACCTCCCTTTCCTGTGCCTTCATCTTACCATGAACAAGACCGATTCTTAAATCAGGGAAGATTTTTTCAAAGGCCTCCTTTCCTGCTATGGCTGATTTCAGGTCATGATTCTCGGATTCCTCAATAACAGGATAAACTACATATACCTGCCTCCCCTTTGCAACCTCTTCCCTTATCTTCTGATAAATATATTGCTTCTGATTGTTTTTAAAAACCCTTGTGATAACAGGTCTTCTGTTAGGAGGAAGTTCATCGATAATCGAATAATCGAGGTCGCCATAAACTGTCATTGCGAGGGTTCTCGGTATCGGTGTTGCTGTCATGACGAGCACATCAGGGTTTTTCCCCTTTTTCCTGAGGGCAGACCTCTGCATAACACCAAATCTATGCTGTTCATCAATCACAACGAGGCCGAGTCTCTTGAATCTTATTTCTTCCTGAATAATAGCATGGGTACCAACGATAATATCAATCTCTCCATTTGCTATTTCCTCGATCGGTCTTTCCCTTTGACTGCTTGAAAGAAGGCAGATCCTGAGACCGAGGTCCTCAACAAACTTGTGGATATTTATATAATGCTGCTCTGCAAGTATCTCAGTGGGCGCCATCAGGGCAGCCTGATACCCTGATTCTATGGCGGTTAACATCGCCATAAGGGCAACAATTGTCTTCCCACATCCGACATCTCCCTGAATGAGCCTGTTCATTGGAAAGGGCTTTTTCATATCCTCCAGGATCTCCTCGAATACCCTTTTCTGTGCATCTGTCAATTCAAAATCGAGCCTGCTGAGAAGTTCATTAACAAACCTTCCTTTGGGATTGAAAGATATGCCTTTTTCCTTGATCTGGCCCTTTTTTATTTTGGCAATACCGAGCTCTAAATTGAAAATCTCATCAAAGGAAAGCCTCTTGTGATAAGGACTTGTACCCCTGTTAAGGTCATATATATCAGAGTCTTTTGAAGGAAAGTGACACTCGTAGATACTGTCTGAAAGAGATGGAAGACTATAATGCCCTCTGATTCTTTCTGGTAGCGGGTCGATTATCTGACCTCTACATGAGGACAAAATATTATACATAATTACTCTTAAGACCCTCGTGCTTATTCCTTCTGTAACCCTGTAAACAGGTACAATCCTCGATGTATGGATAAAGTCATTGTCCTCCCCTATCAACTCGTATTCAGGGTTAATAATCTCACATCTACTACCGCCGTAGGAGGGCTTGCTTAGTCCAGAGATGATTATTTCCTGACCTCTTTTAAAATTGTTCTTCATGTAAGGCTGATTAAACCATTTTGCCTTAATTGTTCCTGTCCCATCCGATATAAGTATTTCAAGGATGGTTATCTTTCTCTTTTTTTTGTGATGATCTTCAAAACCCCTTTGTGGCTCTATCATATTCATAGAGATGACCCTCCCCCTTACCGTTTCGATGTTTCCATGAGTGAGATTGCAGATTTTCTTTAAATTTCTTCTGTCTTCGTACCTGAAGGGAAGATAAAAAAGGGCATCTCTCACTGTCTTAATGTTCAGTTTTCCAAGGAGCCTGGCCCTTTGGGGGCCTACGCCCTTAATATACTGTATAGGGGACTCCAGAAGTGACATCTCTACCTAAACATCGCAAAAATCAGCCTATAATTGGAGGCTGGCATGGTGAAAAAACTTTTATCTGCGATACCGATAGCAACATTCAATAAACATAAGTGGTTCTTATTAAACGATACCACAGGTGAGGTCTTGATTAAGCAATCACATTTAATATCAAATCGCATTATAAAAGTTTTTGAGGCATGCCAGCCTCCGAATTTGTGTAACATTAAGGTCTATTGAGGGGGTTCTTCATCCTGATCTTTCTCAGCCTCTTCTGTCTTCATCTTAGAGTATTCTGACTCACCTAATACCTCTATATCCCAGCCTGTCAGCTTTTTTGCAAGTCTTATATTCTGACCTCTCTTACCGATTGCAATGGATAACTGTTGGTCATTTACGATCACTGTTGCTGCCTTTTGCTCCTCATCTATACCGATCCTATCTATTGTGGCAGGACTCAATGCACGAGCTATGAGAATCCTCGGGTCGTCTGTCCATGGGATGATATCGATCCTCTCTCCTCTCAATTCCCTCACTATAGATTGTACCCTCGTTCCCTTCATCCCTACGCAGGCACCCACAGGGTCAATGGTAGGATTTGTGGAATATACAGCAATCTTAGTCCTTTCACCGGGCTCGCGAACTATATCCTTTATAATAACAAGCCCTTCGCTTATTTCGGGTACCTCCATCTTGAAGAGTTCCGAGACAAACCTTGGGTCTGACCTTGAAAGGTAAATCACAGGGCCCTTTGGCGTTATTCTGACTTCTTCGATATATGCCCTAACAGTATCTCCCCTCTTCAGATTTTCTCCTGGCAGGGCCTCTTTCTGTGGCAGAAGGGCCTCTGTCTTGCCGATGTTTATATAATATATTCCCTTTTCCTTGCGCATTACTACTCCACTAATAATATGACCTACCTTGTCCTTGAATTCCTTATAAATGATGTCACGCTCTGCTTCACGGACCCGTTGGAATATAACCTGCTTGGCTGTCTGGGCTGCTATCCTTCCGAACTCTTGAAGGGGAAGAGGAATGTCTACAGTATCCCCTAAACTTTTCTCGGGAAAGAGTTTTCTTGCCTCTGCAATGGAGATCTCCTCATCATTGTTCATCACGGTCTCAACAATCTTCTTTGTCTCAAAGACAGAGATTGAGCATGTCTTTGGGTCTATTTTTAAGTTTACGCTAACCCTACCACCAAATCTCTTCCTTGCAGCAGAGAGTAAAGCGGCCTCGAGGGTCTGCAAAAGGGTTTCCCTCGGTATTCCCTTTTCCCTGCTGATCTGATCGATAATGTAACACAGTTCCTTTGTCATTTTATCTCGATCTCTAAATTAGCCCTGTCTATCACTTCTAAAGGTATTATTACTTCTTTTTTTCCTTCTTTTGCATGTAGATGCACAAAATTTTCTGTAACATCGGTTATCCTACCGATAAAGAAGGTCTGGTTATCTATCTTCTGCCTCGTTATTACCCTTATCATTCTTCCTATATTTTTTCTGAAATCCTCAATCTTCCTTAGAGGCCTGTTTAAACCTGGAGATGATACCTCTAATGTATACGGTCCCTGAATAGGGTCTTCTATATCGAGGATATTTTCAAACCTCCTGCTAAAGAATTCGCAGTCATTAAGGGTTACTCCGCCTTCCTTATCAATGTAGACCCTCAACAGCGTCCTTTTCCCTTTGCCGAGCAGATTGACCTCGACGAGGTCATAGCCATAATCCTCGGCAACCTTTTTTGCAAGATCCTGAATCTTCTCTTCTAATCTATTGCTCATAAAACAAAAGAGTGGCCTCATGAACCACTCTTTTAAATTAAGTGTTTTATTATAAACAAAAAAGCTTAAAAAAGCAATTTATCAGGGGCGCTGTAGCACCCCTGATGATGATTAGATAATTTATTTGCCGGGAGCTGGTGCGGGAGCTGGTGCTGGTGCTCCTGGTGCGCCAGGTGCTGGAGCCTCAGCAGGCTTTTCTGGAGCTGGAGCCTCAGCAGGCTTTTCTGGAGCTGGAGCTGGTGCTTCAGGTGCCTTTGGTTCTTCTGCCTTCTTGCATCCAACGAGAGCGAAGGCTGCAACAAGCAATAATGATAGTAACAGGGCTAAAACCTTCTTCATTTGAATCTCACCTCCTTCCGATAAGGGGAATAAAATCTCTTATTTAATACCACATACTTAAGGCAAAGTCAAGAAAAAACTTGCCCTGTATGGTTTAAGTGAGCCGTGGAGGATTCGAACCTCCGACCCGCTGATTAAGAGTCAGCTGCTCTACCAACTGAGCTAACGGCCCTGAGTTTTAATAAAGTATACTAAAACAATTCAATATCCTTAGTCAAACTTTTTTTCAACGCGCCTGAGAGGATTCGAACCTCCGACCCTCGGCTCCGGAGGCCGATGCTCTATCCAACTGAGCTACAGGCGCGATTTAATGTGTTATTATATCATATTAAGGTTCTTCAATAATCGTCGAAGTAATAGCGAGATGACCTTCTCGAGGGAAGCCATAGAAAGAATAACGAAGACAGGGTTTATCAATGGCAATAGGGTTAAACTCCTTTATAAAGGTAGGGATTCCTTTGAAACCATATTCAATAATATTGAGACTGCGCGAGAGATCATATGTCTGCAATTTTATATCTTTCGCAACGATGAAACAGGGACAGAACTATCAGAACTCCTTCGGAAGAAAGCTAAGGAAGGTATTAAGGTATATATCCTTTATGACCATTTTGGTTCCTTTGGTACACCATCGAGGTTCTGGGACAGCCTTATAAGAGAAGGTATAAAAGTCAGGGCATCAAGACCTTTTAGTTGGAATAGATTTTTTGATTATCCCCACAGAGACCACAGAAAACTTATAATAATAGATCGGGAAAAGGCATTCACAGGAGGTCTCAATATAGCAAACGAATACAGGGGATTTCATATAAGATTGAAAAAGGAGGGCTGGAGGGACACGGGTATAATGATTGAGGGACCTGCAGCTGGTGAGTTATTCAGGGTCTTTGAGAGGGCATGGTACCTCTGGGGTGGAGATAAAATAAATGTAGAGGGTGGTTCAGCAGAGGCATTTGAGGATGGTCTTCCTGTTATGCCAATATTCGCGTCATCTGCAAGGGGGAGAAGGAAGATGAGAAAACTCCTTTATTATAGTATCCATAACTCCAGAAAAACCATCTACCTTACCACAGCCTATTTCACACCGAGCAGAAGGATGCTCGATTCACTCGAGGATGCTGTGAAAAGAGGGACAGAGGTTTACTTACTTCTTCCAGGAAAGAGTGATGTTCCCGCAGCCCATTATGCTGGAAGGGCCTTTTTTACCCGTCTTTTAAAGAGAGGTATAAGGATATACAATTATCAAGGTGAAGTTTTGCATGCCAAGAGCTATGTCTTTGATGGATGCTGGAGCATAGTTGGTTCAGCTAATCTTGATTTTCAGTCTCTGAGATGGAATGATGAGGGTAACGTGGGAATCCTTGATGAAGGCTTTGGGAGGGAGATGGTAGATGTCTTTGAAGAAGATTTGAAGAAATCGAAGGAGATCAGGATTGAAGACTGGCAGCTAAGACCATGGTCTGAGAAGATAAAGGAGATGTTTTTTGCACTCTTCAGGAAGAGGCTCTGATATTTGGACCCCCACCTTTCACCATCTGAAGCACTACGAGACCGAGCATGAAAAAGATCGATACAGTCAGTATGGCCGGCCTCTGGCTACCCGTAGTCGCTGATATATAGCCAAAGAGCAAGGGGCCAGCGATTGCCGATGACTTTCCTATCATTGCATAGACTCCAAAATACTCTGTTTCGCTTCCCCGTGGAATGAACTGAGTGTAAAAGGCCCTCGATGCAGCCTGAATAGTACCGAGACCAAGGCCTGCTATCATGGCAATGATCCAGAAATGTTCCTTATCATGGACAAAATAGGCAAGGAACGAGACAACGGTCCACATTATAAGTGAAGTAGTCACTATCTTTTTGGGACCAACGTAATCTATGGGTCTTGCCATTAAAAATGAACCAATTAAAGCTGTAACCTGCACCAGTATATAAAGCATTATCAGTTCTCTGCCTGTAAATCCCAGCGTGGTAGCAGCAAAGATGCTGGAAAAGACTATTACAGTGTTGACTCCGTCCTCGTATATTAAATATGCTATAAGAAACTTTCTTGTTTCTCTCTGGTACCATATTTTTTTAAGGCCCCGAATAGAGAATCTTAGTCCCTCTGTTGCTGCTGCTGATACCCTTAAACCTGTCTTTTTATCAGAGGGGAGATAAAGAAAGGCTGGTATAGAAAAGAGCATAAAAAATAATGATACCATGATCCAGGCGTAGTTTATATTACCAGTGTTAATCAATGGTATAGAAATTAACAGGGATGAGATAGATCCAAGATAGCCAATTCCATACCCCCAGGACGAGACCCTTCCTTGATATTCTCTTGGTGCTATTTCTGGAAGAAAGGAATTATAAAAAACCAGACCACCCTCCATTCCTATATTGGCAACTGTTATTAGAAAGAATCCCTCGATAACCATTCCCTTTTTGAGTAATGATAGCAAGGCAACGGATGCAACACATGTTATTGTATAGAGTATGAGAAATCTCTTCCTGAGACCGCTAAAGTCGGCGATGCCGCCGAGGAATGGAGAGGTTAGAACAACAATGACCATGCTCAAAGAAATTGCCCTTCCCCACCAGAGATCACCGAGACCGTGATCATTCCCTGCAATGTAGGATGTGAAGTAAACTGGGAATATCACAGAGGCTATAACTGCAGAATAACTCGAGTTGGCAAAATCAAATAGACACCAGCTTATGGTCTGCCTGAGATTTTTTAGCATTTGAAATTATATAACAACCCAAAGCCAGAAATCTTTTGGGTCCGAAAATTGTTCTGCCTTGGGTGGGATAATAAAGGGCAGCCTTTAAAGCCTTAATAGAGTGGCAACGCAGCAGAGCAGTACCTTTAAGGACTATTTTTATTACTGTTGCTTTGCTGCCCTATTGCTCTATTACACTATTTGAGATGTCGCCGTAAACCCCTTTTAGTCTGCTCATTGTTCCTATTGGCAATCTTCGATTTGGCTTCAATTATTGACTATATTTCCTCTTTTGTGTTATTTTGAATTTATTTTTGAAGGAGAGGAAATGGTGGGAGAAAAGAATACAAAGAAGGTTAAAACAAGTGGTGGGGAGAATAAATCATCAAAGAAGATCCTCTCGACCAGAGAAAAGAAGATCCTTGATATCAGGAAAAAGCTCGTAGAGCAGAGAAAGGCCTTACTGTCCGAGGCTGAAGAGGCACTCAATGCCCTTCCCGGTCAGACCATATTTCCTGATCTTGGAGATCAGGCAAGTGCTGAGATCGACAGGAATTTTATGTTAAGACTGAGGGGCAGAGAACAGAAATTACTCAAAAAGATAGAGGCGGCTATCGAAAAGATTGACAATGGTACCTTTGGTATCTGTGAGGTTTGTGGACAGGAGATAGATATAAAGCGACTCGAGGCGCGGCCTGTAACAACAATGTGTATCGAGTGTAAGACCGAACAGGAGGAAGAAGAAAAGCTCAGAGGGAAATAGATTTCAGGCCTGTATTTGCTTAAAGCCATATTTTTCCCTCAGTATATCACCTATAAGATTGAAGCAAAGGGCAGTAATTGAAATGGCAAGCCCGGGAAATATCACTGTCCATGGAGCCGATAAAATGAAGACCCTGCTCGAGCTGATCATTGAACCCCATGACGGCGTAGGAGGCTGAACACCTAGGCCCAAAAAACTCAGGGATGCCTCGGTGAGTATAAAACCACCAAGCTTTAGTCCTGCCATTACAAGCGATAAGGGTATGCATTGCGGCATGATGTGAGAGAAGATTATTCTCCAATCATTACAACCAATAGCTTTTGCTGCTTCTATATAAGGGAGTTCTTTGATCGAGAGTATATATCCTCTTATTAACCGCGCAAAGGACGCCCATCCAGTGGCAGAGATCGCTATCATTGATGTGTATATCCCGGGAGGCATTATTATTGAGATGCCAATAGCGAGCAAAAGGGCTGGAAAAGAGAGGACAAAATCCGTTAAGGCCATCAATGCTGTGTCCATCCAACCACCTGTATACCCCGCCACGAGGCCTATAAAGAGACCGATGCTTATAGAGAATATTGCTGCTATAAGTGCGACGGATAAAGATATCCTTCCACCATATAATACCCTCGACAATATGTCGCGGCCCTTGTTATCCGTACCGAAGGGATGGTTAAAGCTTGGTGGCATCTTTATTGCGTCAAGATTTATTTCGTCAGGATCATAGGGTGATATTGAAGGTGCCAAGATGGAAGATACTATTATGATTGCAAGTGCAATGTAAAGTACCTTACTCACTTTTCCCGTATAACCTCACCCTCGGATCAAGATAATGATAAATAATATCCACAAGGATATTTATCAGGACATAAACGATGGTGCCCAGGAGTATACATCCTATTACAACAGGATAGTCTCTCTTTATAATACCTTCCATGGCGAATCTGCCGATGCCGTCCCATCCAAATATCGTCTCTGTAAGAACAGCGCCATTTAAGTAACTGCCGAAATCAAGTCCTATTATAGTTACAA
>JBKBUA010000376.1:0-511 GCA_046290845.1 Thermodesulfovibrionales bacterium | reverse complement strand
TGTTCTCTTGAGCCTTTTGATCCTCCTTTATAACCCACATGGTTAAGATGTAACTTACATCTTCTTTTCTTTCTTAAAATGTCTAAATGTACTTTATATCCCACATGGTTCAGATGAAACAATGCTTTGAGTGATTCAAAAAATTCCTTTTTTGCCCTTTATATCCCACATGGTTCAGATGAAACTAATAAGCCGACATGGAAGCAGAATGCGACATTATACTTTATATCCCACATGGTTCAGATGAAACGGTATTTTTTCCGTTGTAATGCGCTAAAACGCTCTCTTTATATCCCACATGGTTCAGATGAAACTTTATGAGATTGTTCAGGACAAGACTTGAAAATGTACTTTATATCCCACATGGTTCAGATGAAACCCGTAAGTCCTGACCCGAAAGGGCAGGCAGGGAAAGGCTTTATATCCCACATGGTTCAGATGAAACCAGGCTCTCCAGCTCATCCGTTCAGTTGCACCTGTTGCTTTATATCCCACATGGTTCAGATGAAAA
>JBKBUA010000375.1:0-511 GCA_046290845.1 Thermodesulfovibrionales bacterium | reverse complement strand
AAGGTCTTTCGAAGGTGGAATGAGATTAAGCAGATAATAAACGAGTCAAAACTGCCCGATCATATCAAAAAAAGGGGACTCAGTATCTTTAAAAGCCTCTTCGAGGCAGAAGGAAGGATTCATGGAGAGCCTTATGATGAGGCTCATCTCCATGAACTCGGTGCAATAGACTGCCTTATTGATGTATTTGGAACCCTGATTGGATTTGATCTCCTCGGTGTAGAGAAGGTCTTCTCCTCCCCTGTAAATCTCGGCAGTGGCCTTGTTGAGGGAGAACACGGCTTCATTCCTGTTCCATCCCCAGCGGTATTAGATCTCCTTAAAGACAGGCCTGTTTATTCCTCAGGGCCATCCTTTGAATTTACAACTCCGACAGGGGCAGCAATCATAAAAGAGGTGGTGAATGAATTTAGGGCCATACCTTCAATGAATATTATCGGTTCAGGATACGGAGCAGGAACCATGAACTTTGAGGACTTCCCGAATACCCTAAGGATTATTATAGGGGAGG
>JBKBUA010000374.1:0-512 GCA_046290845.1 Thermodesulfovibrionales bacterium | reverse complement strand
GATGGCGATAATTGACGGTATAACTGACTTTGTTTTCGTTACCGATATAGAACACAAGATAGTAAAAACCAATATTTCAATGGCAAAGGCCTTTGAAAAGAATCCTAAAGAGATAATAGGAGAAAAGTGCTATAAGCTTTTTGGAATAGATGAATCAAGGCTTATTTGTAAGCTTTCTAACATACCAAGGACAGAGGAGATAACGATAAGGGATCAGATATATCTTATCAGCGTATTTCCAATGAAGTATGATGGTCAGCAACTTTTTATTCATATTATGAAGGATATTACAGAGATGAGAAGGCTCAAAGAGCAATTACATCATGCTGACAAACTTGCCTCTCTTGGTCTTCTTGTCTCAGGTGTCGCCCATGAGATAAATAATCCGCTCACAGGGATAATTGCTTACGCCGAGTTGCTTAATATGAGGGTAAAAGATGAGGAGGTTAAGAAAGACCTTGAAAAGATATTACATAGCGCAGAGAGGTGTAAGAAGATAGTTGAGAATCTCC
>JBKBUA010000373.1:0-513 GCA_046290845.1 Thermodesulfovibrionales bacterium | reverse complement strand
TGTTACCAATGGTTTTCTTTATCTCCTCAGATAGCACCCCACCACTTAAATCATCGTCAAGTATCATCTTTGCTGCACCTGCTGCCGAGAGTTTTCTTGCATTTTCTTCCTGATGCCCTGAGGCCGCAAATGGATAGGGTATCAGGATCGCTGGCCTTCCAATAGCTGTAATTTCAGACAATGTCGTTGCACCTGCCCTTGAGATGACAAGGTCTGAAACAGCATAGGCCTCGGCCATCTCATAGATAAAGGGGGTTACAGTTCCTCTGAATCCCCACCTCCTGTAAGATTCTTTCACCCACTCAATATCAGATCTTCCTGTCTGATGCAGAAACTGTATCTGATCTTTAATGTCAGTGAGATAATTAAAGGCATCACATATTGCCCTGTTTATTCTTGTAGCCCCTGCACTCCCTCCAAAGACAAGGATTGTAATCCTATCCCTCTCGAGGCTAAAAAGGTCATAGGCTTTCTCCCTGTCCCCCTTCATTATCCCCTGCCTAACCGGGTTGC
>JBKBUA010000372.1:0-513 GCA_046290845.1 Thermodesulfovibrionales bacterium | reverse complement strand
ATCAGGTCGTATTAGAGATCGAGACGGACAAGGCTGTTGTCGAGGTTCCATCACCTGTAAAAGGAAAGGTTCTAAGGATAAATAAAGATACAGGAGAGGTTGCTAAGGTTGGAGAAGTCCTTATGATCATCTCAGGAGAAGGGGAGATAGAAGAAAAAGCAGAACCGATAAAGGAGGAAAGATCGGTTTCTGTAGTTGGGACGTTACCAGAAGAAGAGGAGGTACTTGCAACCCCTGCTGTCAGGGCACTTGCCAAGGAACTGGGTGTTAAGATAGAAGAGATCAAAGGCTCAGGACCCGGTGGGAGCATAACAAAGGAAGATATTATCGAGGCATCAAAAAGGATAACACCTGTAAGGGATCAATATGGCACTGTTGAAAGATTACCAATAAGGGGTCTAAGGAGGACAATTTCAAAGAATCTGTTGCAATCCCGGAAGACTACAGCCTTTGTTACAGGCATGGATGAGGCTGATATAACAGAATTGTGGTATCTAAGGGAAAGGGAGAAAA
>JBKBUA010000371.1:0-516 GCA_046290845.1 Thermodesulfovibrionales bacterium | reverse complement strand
GATGATACTAAAAATTCTTTTTTTCGTAAAGGCTTTTTTATCAATGAGGGGATTTTTATCTGATATCACTAAATTTTTTGATTTTGCTATAATACCTATGTTCTGAGAGAAATGGAAAAGATGAAGGCCTTAATACTGAGTGGTGGAAAGGGAACGCGTCTCAGGCCATTGACATACACAATGGCGAAGCAACTCGTACCTGTTGCTAATAAGCCCATACTCGGTTATGTGATAGAGCATATAAGGGCTGCAGGGATAAGAGATGTAGGTGTTATCATATCTCCTGAAACAGGTGAAGAGGTTAAGAGATACATTGGTGACGGGAGTAAATGGGAGATCAGGGTTACATATATAACCCAGTCTGAACCAGCAGGTCTTGCCCATGCAGTGAGCACCGCGAGGGATTATTTGGGTGAGAGCGATTTTATCATGTATCTCGGTGATAACCTGCTGAGTCAGGGTGTAAAGGATGCTGTTAAGAAATTTAAGAAAGAATCCCCTGAGGCCTTGATTTTC
>JBKBUA010000370.1:0-517 GCA_046290845.1 Thermodesulfovibrionales bacterium | reverse complement strand
GTCCTCGCCCCAAAGGAGAGGGGAGAATAAGGTGTCATAGTTAGCTGTCATGAGTCTCGCAAGAGAAAAGACAGCAAGCCTCACGCCAGCTAACTATGACGGTTTAAGATTTGTATCCGCTACGGCTTTCCGTGCTGGCATGCTGCTTGCGAAGAACATGCAAAAAGAAGAGGCAAGCATCATGCCAGCACTCCAAGCCTCCGCTTCTTAAAAGGAACACTAAGGAGACGGCAGCCTTCAAGTCCGCTCCACTACGCAGTCGCTACATTCCGCAGACTTCAAGGCTGCCGTCGCATTCTAATTGTATCCGCTACGGCTTACCATTGCCTGGCACGCAGACTGCAAAGAAGAAGGCATTCTGAGTGCCAGGCAATCGTAAGCCTTCGCTTCTTAAAGGAACGCTAAGGACAGGAATTTTATTCTCACCGCTTCAGGATGCTGTCATGAGGCTTGCAGGGCATTAACCTTGCAATGAAGGCAAGGCCATGCCTTGGCAAGCATCACGCCAGCATCCTTC
>JBKBUA010000369.1:0-517 GCA_046290845.1 Thermodesulfovibrionales bacterium | reverse complement strand
GATTGCGACCCAAAGCACAGCCTCTTGGCTATAACCTATTGGTTTTATATAGGAAAGAAGACCTCATTTAGAAGGGATTGCGACACCACAGCCTCAACAGCTCTTTTCATTGCCCTTGTTTCTGCTGTAGATAGGAAAGAAGACCTCATTTAGAAGGGATTGCGACTCCTGATAGATGCCTTTTCATGACCACATACGTAGTCAATTTATAGGAAAGAAGACCTCATTTAGAAGGGATTGCGACCTTAATTGATAATTTTTTCATTTTGACCTCCTGATAGTAATAGGAAACAAGACCTCATTTAGAAGGGATTGCGACGCAATGTTTTCTAACCCTTCAACCCCAAATGCTTTTCCAAATAGGAAACAAGACCTCATTTAGAAGGGATTGCGACACTATGGGGAAACTTATCGTTGTTGGAGATACATAGGAAACAAGACCTCATTTAGAAGGGATTGCGACATAGTAGATAAAGAATAATAATGTTTCATTCCCCACACATAGGAAACAAGACCT
>JBKBUA010000368.1:0-519 GCA_046290845.1 Thermodesulfovibrionales bacterium | reverse complement strand
TAACAAAGGAGCCAGGAATCTCTTTATCTTCGGCAGCCTCTTCTTCTTCGTCCTCTTTGTCATTCTGACCATTGACACAATGGGTAAACTCGACAAGAGGGCGCCTGCCATTACAGAAGAGGTGAATGCCGGAAAGATGGTATGGCATAAATATGACTGCATAGGTTGCCATACTATCTTAGGTAACGGTTCTTATTTTGCACCGGACATGACAAAGATAGCTGAGAACAAACCGAAGGATTATCTCAAGCAGTTTCTGATGGATCCAAAGGCAGTAAATCCAAAGGCCACGATGCCAAAGTTCGGGATCACTGCTGAGGAGGCAGACCATCTCATCGCCTTTTTAGACTGGATATCAAAGGTCGACACAAATGGATGGCCACCAAAGCCGATACTTGCTACCGCTATTGGTGTAGGTGGAAAGGAGCTAACAGCAGGCCAGAGGCTTTATCAGTCCTTAGGATGCTCAGGCTGTCACATGATTAATGGCATTGGTGGGACGACAGGTCCTGATCTGAC
>JBKBUA010000367.1:0-520 GCA_046290845.1 Thermodesulfovibrionales bacterium | reverse complement strand
AGATTGAACGGCACCACAGGTATAATTCTGCTTATGGCATCATATTTAATGTCCAATGCATTATAAAAGGTTTTGAATTGTGCCTGCCTCATATTTTTTGCAACATTAGGGTTTATTAATCTTTGGCCTCTTATTTGCTTCTAATACCTTTTTTCTGAGTCTTATTGATTGGGGGGTTACCTCAACGAGTTCATCCTCCCTGATGAATTCTATTGCCTGTTCAAGATTCAATATCCTCGGAGGGATCAACTGTATAGTATCATCAGCGCTTGCTGCGCGCATATTTGTTAATTTCTTTTCCTTTGTTACATTCACATCAAGGTCATTGTCCCTCGAATTTTCACCGACAATCATTCCCTCATAAACAGGTGTATTCTCCTTTATAAAGAGTGTCCCCCTGGGCTGCAGATGAAAGAGTGCATAAGTTGTGGACTTACCCGGTCTGTCCGCAACGAGTGCGCCTGTTTGCCTCTTTGACATAGGTCCGTGCCATGGCTCATATCCGTCAAAGAGATGATTC
>JBKBUA010000036.1:0-16005 GCA_046290845.1 Thermodesulfovibrionales bacterium | reverse complement strand
ATTTGGGACAGACGCACAGCCCTCGCACCTGTAGCAAAGAAGAACAAAGAGCTTGAGGAACGAGAGGAAAAGATTGAGAAGGCCTTAAAGGAACTTGCTAAGAGGGACCCAAAAGTAGAAGAAGTTCTGAGGCATGTTGGGCTATTGTAATGAAACGCATCCACTTGAGTGCTAAAAGTTTATTATAGTTAAATAAGACAAAACAAGAAGAGTTCTTTGACAACTCTTTAGTGCGATAGAGCAATCGTGCCACACCTCCTTCCCAGAGAGCAAGGGCGTGACCTCCTTCCTGTCATTCTATCTTGGAAAGGGATGGGCACGACGACTTTAGCAGTAGCACTGTCACAGGCACCAAAAGGCAGGAATGTTTCTGAAATTGCACATACAATCGGAAACCTATGTTAGTAACCTGTTAGTAACTTTTAGAAAGGCAGGGGGTTTCCAAAAAGAGGCAAAAATGTTCTTTGAAAACAATAAGTTACAAAGGCTGCTGGTCTTCGGACATTCCTGCCAGGCAGGAACTGAAACGTTTGAGGAGGCTATACCTGATAATTGCCTCCTGTCTTCGGACATTCCTGCCAGGCAGGAACTGAAACTATACGGTGATTTTTGGCTAAACGGAAGCTGTTGCTTGTCTTCGGACATTCCTGCCAGGCAGGAACTGAAACCTGATAGTGCCTCTTAAGATAAGAAACTATTTTGGTCTTCGGACATTCCTGCCAGGCAGGAACTGAAACTTTATGGACATCAAACAACGTATCGGTCAGGAAGGTCTTCGGCCATTCCTGCCAGGCAGGAACTGGCATATAGGTGCCAGGGTACTTCCACTTACGAAGTGGCAATGACACTTACGAAGTGGAAGTAACAACTCAGAGGGGCAACAGTGTGAGGTTTATAACACTTCTGTTCATATTGACCCTCTTCTGTTCAGGGCTTATAATATTGTGGAAGTTCCGGCAATGGTATATGTTAAAGGGGCCAACGTTATAGACAGTGAGCTGAGCGAGGGTCTCTCCAGTAATATAACTATCTCACATGCCACCGTAATTTACGGTGATGTGTCGGTCGAATATGCGGTCGAAAGATTAAAAAATGGAGGTAGCAACTGAAGAAAATCAGCATTATTCTGGCATTACTTTCAGTGGTATTTTTAATGGTGACTGTAGTCTATGCTTCGGATGACTGTGACAGTTTGTTCAAACAGGTTCTGGATGCTGAAAAAAAACTGTACAGTGTGATTGAAAAGACATGGCCTGTTTTTGATGCTACTGACGAAAATCTGTCTCTTATGACAGAGAGGGACAAACTTATATTAGCCTACAAAAGAAATTGTTTTGATCATTACACCTATCCTAGTGCCAAATTTATGGAGAAACAGAGTGTTTTGAGACTTAATCTCGGCTATTATGATGGTGAGAAGATTAAGGTAACTACAGCACCTGGATTTCCCTTTGTCTTCTTTATGAGGGAAAGGCATCCAGAGGCAGTCATAGCTTATCTTAAGCCAGACTCTGTTAAGGTTAAGAGTAATAAGATAGAACTCCGTTTCTTTGAAGGATACTCTGAGATGATCAAGCAACAGAGTTACTGTACTGAAAAAAAATTTAGCCTTAAGGAATACACCATAGCCTGTGGTGAAATTTTAGAAAAAACCTTTTCTATACCCGCGCTATCTATTGTCCAAAACGGTCAATCCCTTAATGATGATGATAAGGTTAAATTTCCTAATGGGGAGAAAAGCAGTGTAAGTATACTTAAATATCTTTTGGGGATGTACTATATATCCTACGATATTGTCTCCTGGTTTGAAAAAGAGATGATACCGAGGGGCTATCTCAAGCCTGTCTCACCAGCCAAGTAGCCTGACCTTTTTCTAAAAGATAAACAAATATTGACCGATGAAGATTAAAGGAATCAAGTTTAGTATTCACTACTCTTGGTATATAGTTGCTGTTTTTCTGACCTACGGCTTATGGAGGTCATACTTTCCATCTGTTTCTTACGGTAAAAGTCCCTTCAGCTATCTGCTAATGGGATTGGTAGCCACAATCGTTCTGTTTGGATGTGTGGTTATGCATGAGCTTGCCCACTCCTTTGTAGCATGGATACGGGGAATAAAGACCGAGAGCATAACACTTTACTTCTTTGGTGGTGTAGCTGAGCTTAAGAGAGAGGCTGACGGTGCAGAATCGGATCTGTATATCTCACTTGCCGGTCCTGTCATGTCTTTTATACTTGCCTTTTCCTTCAAGGTTTTGTCTGTTTCTCCTATTGACGAGTATCTGTATTCTATGAACCTGATGATAGGTGCCTTCAATTTGCTGCCGGCCTTCCCCCTCGACGGTGGTAGGGCGCTGAGAGCTGTGTTCTGGAAGCTAAGAAAAAAAGGTTTTATTGATGCCATGAGGTGCACTTTACTTCCACTTCACTTCCACTTACGAAGTGGCAATGACACTTACGAAGTGGAAGTGAAGTATTAATGGAGTGATGAATAGCATAGATGTTATCACGCTCCCTTTAGGAATTGCCGAACAGTTGCTGGTAACCCTGTTTCTACTTTCTATACAACACAAACTATAAAGAGACTTGTTGAAAGTAACTCTACATATAATGTTGACTCAGATACTGGAGAGACTATAGATATAGATAGTGTTGGCCAATAACAGTTTTGGGTACGGTGATATCTCGGGAATTGAAACAAACACTATAAATATCGTAATATCAATGGAAATCCATGCTGATATCCCGAGAAATGGATAAATGAGATGGATTTTGATAAAATAATGCTCACGGAGAAAAGATTAACTGTAAAGACATAAACAATAGTTAAAGGGATAATCTAATGAAAATGGAATACCTTTTATCACTTGATATTGGTGGTATTCACGAATATATTTTTGGCACCAATAAATTAAGAGAAATAAGAGGCGCAAGTATCCTCCTTGATAAATTAAACAGGGAATTCCCTCTAAAAAAACTAAACGGGTATGGCATGGAAGGGTCTGACTGGAAGCATGTAATGACAGCAGGAGGTAATATAAAGATACTCTTTAATGATAAAACAAAGGCAGAAGATTACAAAAACTACTTGATAAATCTTTTCAGGGATAAAGCCCCTGGTGCTAAGGTTACTGTTATTATTAGTGCGAGAAACGGTCTGAACGAAGAACAATGGCTCAAAAAGGCAGATAGAGAATTACGGTGGGCAAAGGCATTGCATAAAGAGAGGGTACAGATTTTAACAAGTAGTTTTTTTAAGTCTTGCCAGGCCTGCGGTTTATATCCTACGGAAGAGAAGGACATACGCTCTGAAGAATCAGAAGAAAAAGAAATTCGCTATATCTGTAAGACCTGTTATCAAAAGATAGAGCAATCAAAGACTTATCAGGATATACAGGTTTATAAAGAACTGGCAAATCACAGAGGAAGTTTAAATTTACCTGACGAGTTTGGCGATATAGGCGGGGCATCAAAACCTGAAGGCTACATGGGATTTATATATGCCGATGGAAATAAGATGGGTGAACATATAGCAAAAATTAAGTCCTTTGATGAACTCACAAGATTCAGTTCTGATGTACACAATGCAACCCTGAAAGCTACTGTTTCTGCTATAGATAAGCATTTTCCAGGAGATATTTTGCCCCTTCAAATAATCCTTGCCGGCGGCGATGACCTTATCCTCGCACTGCCTGCCCATAAGACCATAGATGTTGCCATAGATTTTTGTGAATCCTTCAATAAAAACCTTAAGTCTCATGGTATTACTACCTGTGTAGGAATTGTTATCTGTCATGACAGTCTCCCCATAAAAACAGTGCTTAATACAGCAGAGTCGCTTCTTAAAAATGCAAAGGCTGAAAGCAGAAAAAAAGACAACAGCACCTATATTGATTTTACCGTTGTCACAGGATCGGCCATTGAAGATCCTATATTAAAAAGAAAAAGAGAAATGGAAATTAAAGATACTGGAATCCACTATATTACAAAAAGACCCTATCACCTTGAGGAATTAAAAATCTTAAGGGATATAATAATGAATCTAAAGAGGATTGACTTCCCTAAGAATAAACTCAAATTATTATATGCATCTCTCTTCAAAGGACATCACCGGTCAATTTTTGAAGCCTGTTATATAAAGACAAGGTTGAAACAGGAACACAGGGAATTGATAAACAGCTTTCAGCTTACTCGATTCCCGTGGGAAGAGGTAAAACCTAATGAATACAAAACTCCTCTGGGTGATATTACAGAACTTTATGAATTCATAAATATTGAGGATATGGTTCATGGAAAAACAGCAAATGAATCTCAAAACAGTCAATCTTAAACTTTCAATCACATTTAGGTCTCCCTTTATTGTAGGAAGTGGTTTTGGCACTGCCGGGATGATAGACTTAACCACGATAAAAGACAATGACAACATTGTTTATATTCCAGGGAGTTCATTAAAGGGAAAGATACGGAGTGAGTTCAAAAAGAATATAGAAGCGATGGGATTGCCTGTATGTAATAGCATTATTACAGGTAGGACAGAGATATGTAAAAATGACAATATAAAGAATGCCTGTGTTATCTGCCGCATATTCGGCTCCGAATTCTATAATGGAAGTTTATTTTTTGAAGACGCTGTTATGGATGCAAAGGCAAGAGAGATTTTGTCTAAGATAGTTAAGGATCAAGTTTTACCCAACTTTCAGTCCTCCACAAGAACGGGAATAAAGATAAACAGACGGCTTAGAACAGCCGAAGAAGGCGCGTTATTTAGTCTTGAATGTGTAAATCCAGCTATTACCTTTACATCCTTTATCTATGGGTCATGCTGGATGACTGATGATGAATATTCCTATCTTAAGTCATCTATAGAGATGATTACCCACATCGGAGGGAATAAGGCTCGAGGGATGGGAAGATGTAATATAAAGATTGAGGAGTCATCGTGATGAAGAGTCTATCACTTACTTTATCTAATAAATCACCCTTTTCAATAGCAACTTCAAGGGCCGTAGGTAATGAGCAGAAATGTCTTGATTTTATCCCTGGTACAGTGGTTAGAGGGGCACTTGCAAGTCTTTATATTGAATCCAATAAACCTGACAATGATTTCAAGAAAATCTTTACAGACAATAAGGTTGTCTTTTTCAATTTATACCCTTATGGTGCAAAACCCATTCCCTTATCAGCCTATTCATGCAAGTATTATCGTGGTTTTCTTGGGGATAGAGAAAAACACGGTGTTGTAGATTTACTTCTTTCGTTGATTAGAGAAAATGAAGGGAGTATTGATTTCTATGATAGGCTTAAAAACTGCCAGCATAAGGAGAATTCTGTAACCTGTGGCAGCGAAAGAAAAAGGTTTAAGGGCTATTATAAAAAGATATTATCAGATGGTTCGCTAAGATCAGTTGATGTCCATAAAAGGCTTATCTATCACACAGCCATCTCCTATGCATCTGAAACTGCTCTGGAAAATACTCTCTATAGTCAGGAGGTGGTTGAGAAAGGACAGGTTTTTCAAGGAGACATTCTCTTTTATGATAATAGTCTCTTCAACAATATAAATGCCCTTATTAAGAACAAGGATTTCATCTTTTTAGGTTCTGATAAGAGTGTTGGTCTTGGTAAATTTGAGATAATCTCCTGTAAGGATATAAATAACTTTGATAAAGAAAAGCTAATCCAGCGGCTCATCTTATTTAATAAAAAATTGGGGATTAATAATACTAAAAACTATTTCTCAATTACTTTACAATCAGATGCCATAATAACAGATAAATATATGCGATATAAAACCTTTATTGAACCAGAAGATTTAGGCATCCCGAATGTCAGGGCAGTCCTTGGAATTGCTGAAACCAGAATTGTTCAGGGATGGAATGCCATAACCCAGTTACCAAAAGAGGACGTTCTTGCAATAGAAAAAGGCTCGGTCTTTGTATTCAGTGTGGATAATTTTGATGACAATATCTTGGATAAATTATTTGAACTTGAGGTTTATGGAATCGGGAAGAGAAGGTGTGAAGGTTTTGGTAGATTGACTGTCTGTGATTCCTTTCATCTTCAGGAGGGTCCGAAATGATAGAGAAATGGTGCCTTCTAAATACATTAGAGGGTAGTTCCGTCTTCATGATGATAAAGAAAGAAATAGATAGCTTCATTGAAAAATATGATGTTGTTCGATGGCTTCCAGTAAGTCAGGCGAGCACAATTCATGAGATTCTTATGACTGGCGATAAAGATGAGATTATTGAAAGGCTTAACGAATATAAACAACTTCAGCTAAAGAGAACATCTGAGAAGGACAAATGGCAAAAAGAGGTAGATGGCAAAAAGGCTATAGAATATTTCTGTGAGATGATATTTAGACTGTTTGATAACTATAGTTTATCCATCAAAGAGGAAGTAAAAGATAAATTCGGACTTGGAATTAATGACTCGTACTATCCTCTGATTTACCAGAACCTTATTAAGATATTTGACTATATATTCGTAATCGAGATAAGGGTCTTAAAGGATAAGGAGGTTGCATCATGTTTGAAAGGTTAGATAACAGATACTTCTTCAGGGGGAAACTCATCCTTGAGAACGAGATGCATATAGGCAGTGGAAGGGGTGATGGCACGACCGATGCCCTTGTGGTAAAGGATTTCAACGGGATACCTTATATCCCGGGTTCCTCATTAAGAGGGGTCTTAAGGTCAACGATTGAGAGAATTGCCTCATCAATTGGACTTAATCCATGTTTGTTGGAAGAAGATAACCCATGTGTTACCACATCAAAGGCATTACAGCATGAGTTCAAAGAACTTTTAAAAGGAAAGAATTACTCAGAGATAACAGCCTTCCTTACAGATTCTACGAAGGTCTGCCCTGTTTGTCAGTTATTTGGCTCAACTGTTGTTGCATCTAAGATTCGGATTACAGACCTTTCCTTAAATGGAACATTTAATACAACTGCTGTAAGACATGGTGTTGCCATAAACAGGGATACAGAGACAGCCCAGGATAAGGCAAAGTTTGATTTTGAGACCGTGCCAAAGGGAATCAGGTTTGACTTTGAACTTATTGGAGAAAATTTAGTAAATAAAGATCTTTCTTTACTGGCTCTTGGTATTCAAGAGATGGTAGATGGAAACTTCTGGCTCGGTGGTAATACGGCAAGGGGGCTTGGCAAATGCAAACTCGAAGAACTTGAGATTAAATACTTTGATAATTTAAAGGAATATCTAACGAACGGAAAGAAATTCAAGAAGTTAGAATATGATGATTTTACCAGTAAAATATCTGACCTGATTCAAGGATAGGAGGCTGGTATGCTTAAAAAGATATTGAATGAGATAAATCTTACCTTTCATATTAAGGCTACAGGACCAATACTTATTAAAGATGGAGAGACCGACGAAGAGCGAGACGCACGAAAGCAAAAAGAAGGTCAGAGTTCTCCTGATATGAGGTTTATAGTTGATGCCACTGGAAAGATCTTCATCCCCGGCAGTTCAATAAGGGGTGTATGGCGAAGTTGGTGCGAACGGATTGCAAGAACTATCAGTGGCGATGTCCCTCTTGCCTGCGACCCTTTTAATGATGATCCAGAGGACAAGATAAATATATCTTGCTCAAAAAGGCTTGAAAAGAAATCACCTGAAGAGGTCTATGCCCTATCCTGTCCTATCTGTAAACTATTTGGCAATACTTCGCTGGGAAGCAGGATAAGGATTTCAGATGCCTATATTATAGATGGAGATGTCCATAGAGATAGACTTCCCATCCGTGATGGCATTGGTATTGACAGGTTTACAGGCGGTGCAAGAAGTGGTGCAAAGTTCAGGTACCAATATCTCATCGGAAAGACATTTAAGACAGAGATTCATATAAGAAACTTTGAATTATGGCAAATCGGCCTTCTCGGTTTTCTATTTAGGGACTTTGAAGAAGAACTTGTGCCAATAGGATTTGGAAAGACAAGGGGACTGGGAAAGGTTAAGGGAACGGTTGAGGGCGCAACACTAAACTTTTATGGTTTAAATCAACCCATGGTTGATGAGACCAATAAAAAAGCAGAGGTCTCAGGAGTTGGAAGTCTTTATACAGATTCTGATAAAGAGAATTATTGCTTTGCCATTGAGGAACCGCTTAAGGATACGGAATTTGATAGCCTCTCAAAATCTATTATTAGAACAACGCTCAGACTGAATGATTCACAAGCCAATAAGCTCTTTAAAAGGGCGGGTGATCATTGGGCCACTGTGAGGGATGGAAAGCCAGAAGGTTATTATGTGGTGGCACAAAGGGCAAGAAACGAAATAGCAAAGTGAGTTAAATATGGCTGAAATCGGGACAAGAAAGATTAAGATAGACGACCTTGATAAGCTTGTCAGAAAGATATTTTCAAATTCTGACTCAATTGCATTACTTGAAAGGGTTTTTTGTGATGAAAATCAACCTGCTGTTTTCTTTGACTATCTATCAAAGTTATCAGGTGATCTATCAGAGTGGGATAAGGGAAGGGTCTTTGATAATAAATCTGAGATAAGATGGGAGAGTGAAGGAGATACTTTCCATGTGGTTTGGATAGTAGATGATGATAGTATTTCCTCTGAATGGGATAAAGAAAAGATTCAGTTTGTTAATAGAAGGGAAATTTTGCTCTGGGGTGAAAAGACAGCAGGAGTCCAATGGTATGAGAAACAGGTTCCACGAATCCTGAAATATCCTGTTAAAGGTAGTGGCAGCAGGGCATATGCCATCTTAAATGAATATAAACTTAATGAGGGTTCAACCGTCTACCGTTTTAAGGAGGTAAAGGCAGAATGAGCTTTGCAAACCCATATAATTTTGTCAGTATAGAAGAAGATAATGTTAAGAGAGAAAAGAATTGGCTATCCCATGAAAGGCTGGGTGAATATAATGGTGAAATTAAATGCAGAATCTTGTTTAAAAGCAACTTCATTGTGGCTGGTGGTGTCAATAACGAGAGAGAAAAAAAATTCCTTAAAATCAATGGCAAGCCAGTAATTCAAGGCTCTACCTTAAAAGGAATCATCAGGTCAACTGCTGAGGCAATTTCTAATTCATGTATATCAATGATGTCCGATAAATACAAATATCGCTTTATGAAAGGTTTTCCTCAAGAAAAATCCTCATCTTCAGACGTGGAATACAAAAAAATTCGTGAGAAAGGAAAGGAGTGGCTGGAATTTGACCATATGTCGCTTGTTGATAAAAAAGCATTGATAGAAACATGTGATAGTAGGAATGGCCTTTGTATATGCTGCAGACTTTTCGGCACTACCGCAAAAGAGGACAAGACAACAGAGGAATCCTTTACATTTAAAGGAAAGTGCAGGTTCATAGATGCGTCATATCTTGGAATTTATAGAAACGATAAGCAGATTGACAAAAATGGCCTTCCATTTATGACCAAGTATCTAAAGGACCATTCCCTCAGTAACCCTAAAAATCATCACGAAGGATTTTATCTAAATAGGAATAAAATCAAAGGAAGAAAGTTTTACTACCACCATAAAGATGACAAACTTTTACATTATAAGGAATACGAAACTTTGCCTGTAGAACTTGTAAAGAAAAATGCGGTTTTTGAATTTACAGTCTCCTTTGAAAACTTAACACGGGAAGAATATGGCCTTCTCCTCACAACCCTTGAGCTTGAACCAGGTCTTGGGCATAAGATTGGCATGGGTAAACCGCTTGGGCTTGGAAGTTGTGTGATTGAGGTAACCGAGATTAAGGAGTATTCAAAAAACAGATACCTTTCAATGGATAACATAAATGCAGTAACGCTCTATAAAGATGATAGTATTAATAAGAGAAAAAATGAGGTCAAAAGGTGGTGGACAAAAGGAATACCAGGAGACCTTAAATGTATTCTTAAATTAGACAATGGATTCACTGAAATCAGATACCCTAAGAAAGATATTAGGAATCCTGCAAATGATGAGTTTAAGATGTTCAAAAAACTCCATCCACCATGCCGTGAATTCTCCGATGATGATAAAAATGGCTTTTCTTCTCCCTCGACGGGTAAAACAGAAAGCCTTAAAAGACTTGATAGAGCTCGACAAAAAGATAGCAGTATAATGGCTGAGGCATTTAAAAAGGCAAAAAGGAAATAGAGATGGGAGGGTAATATGCCTAAACTCATCATCACCACGGTTGGAACCTCTATAATAACAAATAACCTTTATGGTTCGCAGTTTAATACAGAGATTGCGCAATTAGTGGAGAGAGGAATAGTTCCGAATAAAAAAGACTATATAGTTAATACTGCTGTAAATAACATACTTAATAACCTTCGTAATAACAAGCCAAATAGACACCTTTCCGCTGAACTGGCATCCCTTCGAGTTTTTCGGAATAACGATAGACTTGGCCTCTCAAAGGACGATGTAATCGTCCTCTTTTCTACAGACACAGAAGATGGAAAATTCTGCTCAGAGGTTAACAAGAGGGTCTTAGAATCTTTAGGATGGTGTAATGTCTTACAACCTGTTGTAATACAAGGATTGAAGACAAAAATAACAAATGAAGGAGAAGATATATCAGATCGTTTTAAAGAAGCAGGATTGGTTAACCTTAAAAATGAAACAGAGAGGCTTCTGAAAGGACATACCTATGAAGAGAAATACTTTAATATTTCAGGTGGTTTTAAGGCAACAATACCATTTATAACAATCCTTGCCTTTGAAAAAGGGATGAAACTTTTTTATCTCTATGAGGAAGGTAATGACTTGATTGTAATAGAACCTCCGCGCAGGTTTAACTGTTCTTATGATGACTTACAAGATTATGCTTCAGTTTATCGTGACGACTCAGAACTCGGAGCGTTATAAAACCTATGTGCGACTTCCTGGAAAAATTAAAGTCAAAATTAAAGTATGTGGAGGAGAACAAAAATGATTATGCTAAATTATTAGAGTTTAAGAGATGTATTGAAGAAAAAGGGTTTCAACTAAGATACTGGGAATCCTACACCAAGACAAAACAGTATATTAAAGACATTGCACTTAAAGATGAAATTGAAAAAGAAAATGATAAAGAAAATGATAAAGAAAGAGCCTTTTACGATTGGCTTAAGATATGTGTTAACCCCCAGAAGGAAGTAAATTATGACTTCTATTTTGAGAAGAATGGATTAGACAAGGAAGAGGATGTAAAAAAGATATTGTTTGACAAGGAAAATAATCTTAAAAAGATTTTTAAGGAAAATGAGAAAAAAACTGACTGGCAGATTCGCTTAAGAACAATAGCAGACTGGTTTTTGAAAAGATATGATATCGCCACAGCCGTGAAGATTTACAAACACATAGAATCACCCCATAAAACATTCTTTGATAAGGTCAGGCTTTTCATTCCGCGGCTTATTGGTGCAATATTTATAGGTTTTTTGCCATTGATAACGGGTCAGGAAACATGGGAATTACCTTTAAAATTAGGCTGGTTATGGACAATTCTCCTTAGTTGCCTATCATTAGCTTTTGCCTATTTGTATCTGACTGTAGAATGCCACAACATTATCAGAAAAAAGAAGGAGGCATTGAAAAGAGCATTCTTTGTATTTTTTATGGGACTTCTATACAGTCTCGTCTTTTCCTTTGTCATCGTTTCAATTATGGGAAAGCACTTTATAGAGACCCAGAATTTTAAGGCAAAGTGTGTGGATTTAATGGGGATAGAGATATATTTTGAGAACATTGTCTTTTTCGCCTCCCTTGCCCTCCTTATCGGCATCTTTATTCAGGTCTTCTGGGAAGAGAAGACTATTACAGAACCATTATGAAGAATATAGAAAAAAGATATTTTCAGGGACTTAGGTGTTAAGTTGGTGATGGCTATTTGTAGTGAGAGTTTCCTGAGCAGATTGTATTTCTATAAATACAGAATTAACCTCAAGCCAAGGGAATTAATTCATCTTCCCTTATATAAAGGCTCTGCCATAAGGGGTATTTTTGGCTATGCATTAAGACGGGTTGTCTGTGTGGTGAAAAAATCTCGGTGTGATGATTGCATATTAAGGCTTAAGTGTATTTATGCGGCTATAATGGAATCGTCAATCCCTGAAACTCATCCTTACCATAGAAAATATAAAAACGCCCCTCATCCTTATATTATCATTCCACCGCTTACAAGAAGACAGTATTTCAAGCCTGATGATTCAATATTCTTTGAAATTGTGCTTGTAGGGAAAGCAAATGAATATCTTCCGTATTTTGTCTATACCTTTACCGAAATGGGTAGAATCGGCATCGGCAAGGACAAGGGGAAATTTGATGTATTTTCTGTAGAGGCATTAAATCTTAACGGCACAATGGCAGAGATATTCAATACCAACGGGATACTCAGGACAGAGGGATTCAGAATAGATTACAATCTTCTGGAAAGAACAGAAAGAAGCCAGAAGTCAGAAATAAAAGATGAAATTACATTATTTTTTGAGACTCCTTTAAGGATAAAAGAGCATGATAAACTCTCAAAAGACATCCCCTTTAATCTTCTTATAAAAAGGCTCTCTGAACGGGCATTACTCCTCGAACATCTTTACTGTAGTGCAGAGATTGATAGTGAGCGAAACGAATCTATCGTTGCCCTTAATAAATTATTAGAGGACTCTGAGAATGTAGAGACCATAAAAAATAAACTCAGATGGGTTGATTGGGAAAGATACTCCTCAAGACAGCAAACAAAGATGAAGTTTGGCGGATGGATTGGAGAGATAACTTATAAGGGAGATTTCCAGAAATATATGACGCTTTTAAAACTTGGGGAGTTCATTCATGTAGGTAAAGCAGTAACCTTTGGGCTTGGGAAGTACAGGATAAAATAAGTGAGAAGTAGGGAATGAGACGTGGGAAGTAAGAAGTAGAAGATGGAAGGTGAGCTTTATAAAAAGATATGTAGGGTTGAAAACCTTTTATCTGCATGGACAAAGGTCAAAGAAAAAGGTGCTGCTGGAGGTATAGATAGGGTTACGATTGAATCATTTGAGGCCGACCTTGAGAAGAATATAAAAGAACTTTCTGAACAGCTTTCTTCATATCACTATATTCCCGAGCCATATCGAGAAATAAAGATTCCCAAAGATGAAAATGAATTCCGATCCTTAAGCCTTCCAACCGTTAAGGACAAGATAGTCCAGCAGGCTGTAAAAGATATTATTGAGCCAATCCTTGATAGAGAGTTCCTTGACGTCAGTTATGCATATAGACAGAACAAAGGGCCTGTTAAAGCCATTGGCAGGGTTTCACATTTAATTATTAACGAAAAAAGAGAATGGGTAACCCTCTGTGATATTGACAATTATTTTGACACAATACATCATGACATGCTTTTTTCTATGTTATCAGAGAGAATAAAGGACGATAAGTTATTGCCCTTGATTCGCCTGTGGGTAAAGATGGGAAAGGTTGATGAGAAATTGAGGTGGAAGGATACTGACAAGGGAATCCCACAGGGCAGTATCATATCACCACTGCTTTCTAATCTTTATTTGCACCCCTTTGATACAATGATGGTAGAAAAACAATTTGGTTATGTGCGATACGCAGATGACTTCATTATTTTGAGCCTTACAGAGGAGGAGGCATACAGAGCTCTGAAGGATACAAAATGGTTTCTTGAGAAAAATCTGAAATTAAAACTTAATCCTGGCAGCACAATCAGGAGGATTGAAGAAGGCTTTGAATTTCTCGGAATTCATTTCATGGGTGCAAAAAGGTCAATAAGCAAAGAGAAAAGGGATGAGTTGAAGGAAAGGATTGACAGAGTTATGGATATCGGAAAGGAAAAGACTCTTAAGGATTTTACTGAAACTATTGAAGGCATCAGCAGATACTATGGAAAGATCCTCTCACAAGATATCCTTGAAGAACTTGATGAATGGATAGAGGAATGTCTTAAAAGGCATTTTAACAAGGCATATCAGAATGGCTTATTTGCAAAGAGAGAGGAAATGGAAACTATACTATCAAATGTAAACTTTCTTTCTCAAAAATATCAACTTTTCAGCAAAAAAATATTAAAGGGAGTCATTTCATATTGTCGCAGAAGAAGGGAAAAGCCAGTTAGTGATGCTAATGCCAAAACTATCAGAAGTGACCCTATTAGAAAGAAGAAAAGAGAGTATCAGAAGCTTGAATCCGAAGGGTTTGAGCTTCTGATTAATACTCCTGGTGTCTTTATAGGCAAAACAAGGAGAGGTATTACTGTAAAAGAACGAGGAATCAAAAAACATGAAGCACCTCTCTTAAATCTTAAGAATATCTCTATTCTATCCAGAGAGGTTACAATCTCATCAAATGTTGTGGAATATTGTGCAGAAAAGGGTATTCCAATAGATTTTGTTGGATTCGATGGGAAGCCCTATGCAAAGGTCTATCCAATTCAATCTCCATCAGCATCTCTTAGTATTGCACAATTAAAGGCTTTTAATAATGGTAAGGCATGTGTTCTTGCGAAATGTTTTACATCTGCTAAGATTAGAAACCAGATTAATCTTACAAAATATTATTCCAAATATAGAAAGGGGCGCGATGAGGATTTCACCTCCATATTTGATGAGAAGGTCTCATCGATGGAGTTACTTGTGAAAGAGGTAATGACCTTAAACGAAAAGGATATGGAGATTTTAAGAGGCAAACTCTTTTCAATAGAGGGACGGGCGTCAAGTTGTTACTGGGAGCTTGTTGAAAAGATGCTTAACGATGACATCGAATTTGAGGGTAGAGTCAGGAAAGGTGCCAAAGACCTTGTGAACTCTCTTCTGAATTATGGTTATGGCATACTTTATTCAAAAATATGGGAGGCAATCCTCAAAGCAGGCTTAAATCCTTATATAAGCTATCTTCATAAATCTCAAGATGGAAAGCCTACACTTGTTTTTGATTTGATAGAGGAATTCAGGCAACAGGCCGTTGATAGACCAGTCTTCTCTCTTATAACTAAGGGGGAAAAACTTGAGATGGAAAAAGGATTTTTAACTGATGAAACAAGAAAGAAAGTAGCAGAAAAGGTTCTTGAGAGGATACATAACATAGAGGTTTTTAGAGGAGAGGAGAAGAGACTCTCACAGATAATAAAAGAACAGGCTAAGTCAGTTGCTAACTTTCTTGAAGGTAAGATATCGCTCTATCGACCTTATATAGGGAAATGGTGATGAAAAAGTATATTGTTGTTGCCTATGATATAACCGATGACAAAAGAAGAAACAAAATTTGTGACATCCTGTCAGGTTACGGGACTCGTGTTAACTACAGTGTATTCGAATGTTTTCTGGATGAGAAGAATATTCAGAGACTCAAAAGTAGAATTACGAAACATTTAAAAAAGGGTGAGGATACTGTCCTCTATTACTATCTATGTAAAGACTGCCTTGAGAAGATAGAGCGGGTAGGTGATAATTCTGAAGAAAAACAAGTAGTTAAGATAGTTTAGGGGACTGCTGGATTTGCGAAAATGCCCATTTTTCTAAATTTGCTTTAAAATCAACAGGTTAAATGAATCATGGGGTTGTAAAATACACAACATTAAAGGCAGAAATTTTCGAAAAAGCCTCTTTTGCCAAAAGGGCAGCAAGAGATTTGCGAAAATGTATCTATGGCAAATCAGAATTTCTTTATAAATCAAGGTATTATAAAAGAGAAAAAGGTTTTATTTTCGAAAATCGATTTTATAAAGAAAAATGTCGGTAGATTTTCGATAAAAAGAATGCTTTAATATCAATAAGTTATGATAATTGGGACTCAAATGGATAGGATTTTTGATTTAAAAATCAATGGATTTTCGAAGATTTTTTGCTATAAGGTGATAACCCATTGTGAACCAAGAAAAATTCCCTTGCAAAACAGGAATATATTGGTGTATAGTAAAAACAGATTAAATAGAAAAATCTTGCTCTTTGACAAGATTTAGACCGTTCGCGGGATTGAAACAACGCCTGAAAGGCAACTGAGCCCCTTTTTTGGGGTGAATGGGTTAAACCGCTTCACCGAT
>JBKBUA010000366.1:0-521 GCA_046290845.1 Thermodesulfovibrionales bacterium | reverse complement strand
GTGCTACAGTGCGACAGACTACAAGGAACGTTTAAATTTCCATAAGAGTTTGCTCACTTCAGAGGCAAGTTTAGTTAAACGATCAGTATCATTATGGGAAATATAATTTAGCCTTCCTGAAAATTCTAAAAGATATTCTGTTTCTGCAAGTGAACCAAGAGAAATATCTATAAAACGTGATAGTTCAGTATTACTTTTCCTACCATATCCTTCAACTATGTTCAAAACAACTGATAAAGCAGCCCGCCTTAATTGAGATATAAGTCCAAAAAGCTCGGTTTTAGGAAAAGTATTTGTAATTTTGTATATTTCAAATGCTAACTCGTCAGCCTTTTGCCAAACTATAAGTCTTTTATAATTTTGCATATCAAATTTTACCAAAAATACAGTCGCACTGTCGCACTATTAACTGTCGCACTAAGTCGTCGCAATCCCTTCTAAATAAGGTTACTTAGTGCGACCGTGCGACTGTGCTACAGTGCGACAGCCACACATCGCACTCCCAATATTACCTTATCCAT
>JBKBUA010000365.1:0-521 GCA_046290845.1 Thermodesulfovibrionales bacterium | reverse complement strand
GTTAAGAAGGGGAAGTATTCACTTCCCCTTCTTTTTTACATTTCTGTGATTGTTATTGCCGAGGTAGGACAGACACCTATACAGCTTTCACAAAAGACACATTCTGAGGTCTGATAGGGATCAGATTTTCCATTGCTCATCTGGAAAACCCCCTGGGGACAGACATTAACACACTCCTCGCAGCCTTCGCATTTTGCTGCGTCAACCGTTACCATATACACCTTATGACCACCTCCTTAACATTTTTTTAATTTTAAAAGAAAGATGCTTAAAAAATCAATCCGAGAGGGTATCAATAAAATTTTTAAGGACCTCTTCATACTCTTTTGGGACATCAATAAAGGCAATCCCAATATCATAGTGGACAGGAGCCTCGGACGGTACCTTTGAACAGGAAGCTACCCTTCCGATACATTTAAAGGTTTTGCCATTGAGGTCGAGTTTCACAGGAAATCTTTCACCCACCTCAAAGGGCTGGGTTGATTCAACAAGCATCCCTGAAAGGCTTATCTTTTTGACCC
>JBKBUA010000364.1:0-522 GCA_046290845.1 Thermodesulfovibrionales bacterium | reverse complement strand
GAAACTATAATAGAATTAATAAATAGAACATCAATTTTTACCGTCTAAGACTTACTTCCAATAAAACAAGGATTGAAACACTCCATGTTGTTTTTTCGTTAACAGCATTACGGAGTCTAAGACTTACTTCCAATAAAACAAGGATTGAAACCACCTGAGGTCTGGAATGAAGTAAACGCAATCATAAAGTCTAAGACTTACTTCCAATAAAACAAGGATTGAAACACATACAAAGAGATATAACACTACAAAAATATACTTGTCTAAGACTTACTTCCAATAAAACAAGGATTGAAACGAGGGGGCATTAGCTCAGTCACAGCACGTATACCTTAGTCTAAGACTTACTTCCAATAAAACAAGGATTGAAACAGTCTCGGTATCTCGGTCTCTATCTGCTGTTTGCGTGTCTAAGACTTACTTCCAATAAAACAAGGATTGAAACATGGAGTTCAGTTGGTTCAGGTTCTTAGGGGCAGGAGTCTAAGACTTACTTCCAATAAAACAAGGATTGAAACGAAA
>JBKBUA010000363.1:0-522 GCA_046290845.1 Thermodesulfovibrionales bacterium | reverse complement strand
CACGTAATTAGCCTTATCGATCCATGATAGCCTGATTCACCCCTCTATTTAAAACATCCCGATGACCTTATCCTCTTCCACCATCAGGTCTACAAGACCGTCATAGTCTATCTTTATGGCATCCTTTAGGACCTCATCATCAACAAGACCCCTCAGCCTCATGTCTTCCTCAAGTAGATAGACCTTTCCACAAAAGCCTTCAAAACGCTCCCTTTGAGCAAAATAAACACCATTCTGCAGCAATACCATATCAGAGGCCATATCCCTTGCAAGCTTAAAACCCCTTTTGCCCTCTGGTGTATCAGGTGAGCTTTTGATTATAGTGATCATAGTTACCTCCCCTAAAATATCATGGTAAGATCTGAGTTCTTTATTATCTCTGCAATCTCTTGGCTGTTCACAATCTTAGCTCCTTCAACTAATCTTTCAGGTTCTACATATTCTTCTTTTAAAGATGCCTTATCAATATAGACCTCAACTCCCATATCAATACAATCCTTTATTCCTTCTTCAATGCTTGAA
>JBKBUA010000362.1:0-524 GCA_046290845.1 Thermodesulfovibrionales bacterium | reverse complement strand
CCGTAATTTCTGGTCATGAACACCTATATAGCGAGACAATAAAGGATGGAATAAGATATATAATAACAGGTGGTGGAGGCTCTCCCTTTTATCAGTCGGCGAGGGGAGGTGGTTTTTTTCATTATATAGTTATCAATGTCAGGGGTGAGGACATCAGATACGATCTCATGGTTCCGGGTACTATTACGCTTAGGACAATAACGGGAAATGATGGCTTTGAGGAGAGAGCGGAGATAGAGGTCTCTAATATATCCTATTCTGACCTGAATCTTAAAAATATACCAGTAATAATGCCCATGGCAGGGATAGAGAGGTACAGAGTCAAAGCCGCGACCATATCTGTAAGAGGCGAAAGGAAGGAGCATTCAGTCAGAATCGCGAGGATAAGGGATAACAGGGATGGGACAGCCCTGCTGGGCATAGAGACGGCTATTCCTGCAAATGGATTACTGAGGATAATTGTCGAGGTTGATATTTAGGAAAGGGGGCTTTCGCCCCCCTTGAAATTAAAGTTTAAAAGGATT
>JBKBUA010000361.1:0-524 GCA_046290845.1 Thermodesulfovibrionales bacterium | reverse complement strand
AAGGCAACATAGATAATCCTGAAGGAGTAAAAGGCTGTTAAAAGGGCTGTGAAAGCACCTATTATAAAGAGAACCTGTCCGAGGACTCCTGATGAATAGGTTCTCCATAAGATCTCGTCCTTACTAAAAAAGCCAGCGAAACCTGGTATGCCTGAGATACTCAGGGAGGCTAAAAGGAATGTCCAGTATGTCACAGGCATGTATTTCTTCAGACCTCCCATCTTTTTTATATCCAGTTCTCCTGCCATAGCGTGCATGACAGAGCCTGCGCCCAGGAACAATAGGGCCTTAAAGAAGGCATGGGTATAGAGGTGGAATATTCCTGCACTATAGGCACCGACACCACAGGCAAGGAACATGTATCCAAGCTGACTTACTGTTGAGTAAGCTATGATCCTCTTAATATCCCTCTGAACCAGTGCAATCGTGGCAGCAAAGAGGGCTGTTACGGCACCTGTAATAGCAACAACATTCATGGCAATCTCTGAGAGATTAAATATGGGATTGCACCTTGCCACCATGAA
>JBKBUA010000360.1:0-526 GCA_046290845.1 Thermodesulfovibrionales bacterium | reverse complement strand
AGAATTAAGGTGGAGGTTCTCTAATCTGGAACCCATAGTGCGACCACCAACACCACTTATTAAATTGCTCACAAGGCTTACATTAAGGTCATCCATAGGTCTGACGATCTGCCTCAGATAGTCTTTGTCAACCATAACATTGCTATCACTTATGAGAATCAAATCATATTTCGATGCCTTATAAGCTGGGATGATGTTAATGACCTTTGGATTAAGCCCTATATCGCACCTTTCGACTATAATGGAAATATCCCTCTTGGGATACCTATCCTTTATCTTTTGTGCCAACTTATACGCAGGATCATTATGATCCTGTAGTGAAAATATGATTTCATACTCTGGATAGTCCTGTTCGCAAAAGCTTGCAAGATTGTCGAATAAATTGTCATCAAGTCCCTTGAGGGGTTTGAGGATGGAAATCGGAGGATAGGGAATAGTGGGGTGCTGGGGTATTGTTACATCATTCTTCTTTAATGTTGACCTAACTGCCCATATCTGGAGTGCATAAGCAATAATTCCCAAAATG
>JBKBUA010000359.1:0-526 GCA_046290845.1 Thermodesulfovibrionales bacterium | reverse complement strand
CTGAGAAGAAAGACATGAATCCTGTATTGCTCAAAGACATTTAAGAGATGACTTCTTATTATTTGAAAATCATTCCTCCTGCTTATAATTGAGTATGGGATTCCTGTCTCCCTCAAAATCCCCGGAAGCCTCTGCCCCATTGGTACCTGTGCAGCAATAGTTTCCTTATATATCCCCCTCTGGCTCACAAATATCGGCAAGGGAAGGCCATAAAAGGCTGTCAGTGAAAGGATGGCATTTATCATATTCCCCACGCCAGAACTCTGAACAAACATGGCAGGCCTTGCACCAGCCAGTGCCACACCTGCTGATAATCCAACACCCTCCTCTTCCCTCGTTAATGGTATATGATAGAATTCCCTTTGGAGAAGGCATAAAAGGTTTTTTATCTTTTCACAAGGTAGAGATGATACAGGATTAACCCTGAACTCCTTAAGGATGCCAATCAGTTCCTCTTCAGCACTTCGCAAAGCCTCTCCTCTATCTCTGTCTCTGATATGTTTTTAGATATTATCAATGGTCTCAC
>JBKBUA010000358.1:0-526 GCA_046290845.1 Thermodesulfovibrionales bacterium | reverse complement strand
GATTCAATATCAACACCGAGGTGCCTCGCTGCATCGAGTAGTGTTGCGCCCTCATCAACCTCTCCTCTCCTTCCAGAGGGCTGAAAATTCACCTTAACCTTTGCCATTCTTCCTCCTTATAGCCTTTAGCTTTCAGCCTTTAACCTCACGCATGAGGATTCAGGCTTAATCCTTCCGTAGGGACATATATTTATACAGAGACCACAGTTTGGTTTTCCTTCAATATTCCTGATCTTCTTCTTATAGGCATTGCATGGTCCCCTATCCACAAGTTTTACATAGGGATTATTTCTCGACCATTCATTGCCTGTTATTGCCCTTGAGGGACAGTAATCCCTGCAGAGGTTACAATCACCACACCGGCTTGATTCAATCGGTTTATCAGGTATTAGAGGCGCATCTGTAAGAACCGTTGCAAGCGAAAGTCTTGGTCCAAACTGATGATTTATAAGAAGGCCATTCTTTCCTATCCAACCAATGCCAGCAGAGGTGGCAGCAATCTTATGGGTGAAGAGCGGGTATAATC
>JBKBUA010000357.1:0-527 GCA_046290845.1 Thermodesulfovibrionales bacterium | reverse complement strand
GCCTTCCTCTTAGAAATAATTGACCTAAGGTCAGGACGGTTTTTTAAGGCAGATGATAGGGCATCGCTGAGTGTGACATCAATCCTTCTGAATTGCAGATCATCCTCAACCTCATACTCAGGTGCATCGGGGATGCCCATACTGTTGTTAAGGGATGCTATGGCAAGTCTAACAGAGTTCTCGGCCCGGATGAGATTCAACTTCGCATTGCTCAGATTTACCTCTGCCTGGGTGACATCATATCTTGGCCTTGTCCCTGCTTCATAGAATCCCCTTGCCTGAATGAGATGCTTTTCGAATTGTCTCACCACCTCTGCAGCGACATCCCTGTTTCTCTTTGCCTTAATGAGATTGTAATAGGACTGAGTGACATCGAAGATGACCCTCTGGATTGTATCTGTGAGTTCTGACTCGGATGATTCGAGGTTGTATCTCTGAACCCTTATGCCTGTCTCTGTCCTTCCAAAGTCATAAATATTTTGTTTTAGAGATATGTTTCCTGAGTATCGGTTAAAGGTATCTATTGA
>JBKBUA010000035.1:9316-16063 GCA_046290845.1 Thermodesulfovibrionales bacterium | reverse complement strand
CTGCGATACCGAAACACGAAACACGTAACGCGTAACGGATGTTTTGAATTGTGCCTGCCTCATATTTTTTGCAACATCAGGGCATTACTAAAAATATCGAGTGCCTGATACTATTGATGAGGTTGCTGTACTGTATAATAGGGATTAAGGAGCAGGATAAGAGATGTCAGGATACTATATTGAGAATAAAGAAGGAAGAGACAGTCTCCTGGAACATGAGATTAAGGCTGTTCTCAGAGAGAAAGGATTTTCTATACCAGATGGTTTTTATGCGGACAGAGGCTCTTCACTATCAGAAATCATAGAGAAGGCCTCGCTTCTTACCTATCCACTCGTTGCAAAGGTGTCGTCGGTCAGGAGAGCGTCAAAAACAGATGTCGGCGGCATAAGGCTAGGGATAAAGGATAGCGAAGACCTTAAAAAGGCGGTATCAGAACTCATTAATATTGAAGGTTCGGAAGGTGTCCTGATTGAAGAGATGGTGCCAGAGGGTCTCGAAGTCATTATCGGAGGTGTTCTGGACGACCAGTTTGGTCCTATCGTTATGTTTGGCCTTGGTGGTATCTTTGTGGAGATCTTCAAGGATGTTGCTTTCGGTCTTGCGCCCTTGGATAAGGAGGGGGCATTATGTTTGATGCGTCAGATAAAGGCATATCCATTGCTCAAGGGTTACAGGGGACGGCCACATCTTGACATTGATACCCTCTCAAACCTTATGGTTTCGGTCTCAGAGATGATTGCATCAGGGAATATCAAGGAGATAGACCTAAATCCTGTTATTCTCTATCCCAAGGGTGCTGTTGTTGTGGATGCAAAGATGAAGATGGTTTGATAGGGGGTATAATAAATCATGAAGAAAACCGGGGTTGCAACACTACCGCTTCACCACGGGAAGGCGCCGCGATGGCTATTCGAGAGGATGACCGCCCTGGCCAGATCAATAGTGACCGCGATCGTCTCGGAATTCGGGCCTTCTGGATTCCTCAGGAGGGTCTCAGATCCCTTCTGGTTTCAGTCCCTGGGCTGCGTCCTTGCCTTTGACTGGCATTCAAGCGGGCTTACAACGACCGTAACAGGCGCCCTTAAGGAGGCCATCAGAGGGCTTGAAAAGGATCTCGGTCTATTTATTGCCGGTGGAAAGGGGTTGACAGCGAGAAAGACACCTCAGCAGATTGAGGGCATAGCAGAACGCTATCCAATCAATCCTGATCCATTGATATATGCGAGTAAGCTATCTGCTAAGGTTGACAATGTCGCTATTCAGGATGGCTATCAGCTTTATCATCATGTGATGATCTTTACTCATAAAAATGACTGGGCTGTCATACAACAGGGGATGAACCCGTCGAGTAAGACTGCAAGGAGGTATCACTGGCTCGGTGAGAAGGTAAAGGATTTTGTGAGGGAGCCGCATGAGGCTATATGTTGCGATAGGAGAGGCAGTGTCCTCAATATGGTTGCGATTGAAAGCGAAGAGGCAAGGAGGTCTGTTACTGAGATCGCTCAAATGAAGCCTGATGCCCTTCTTAAGGAACTTAGTCATATTAAGAGGCTCGATCTTACCTCTCGTCACAATGTGACCGCCTCTGACATTGATCCTAAGAGGTTTTACAGTATCATGCTCAAGACCTACGAGAAAAGGCCTGCTGACTTTGAGAGGCTTCTCGGTATCGAAGGGATAGGGCCAAAGACCATGAGGGCACTGAGTCTTATATCAGAGTTAATATATGGTATACCACCGAGTTATAGAGACCCGGCTCGATTCAGTTTTGCCCATGGTGGTAAGGACGGAACCCCCTTTCCTGTTGACAGAAGGACCTATGACAGGAGCATAGAGATTATTAAGAAGGCTGTGATGTCTGCAAGAGTTGGGCATAAGGAGAAAATGGGGGCGATTAAAAGGCTTTCTTCTTTTTATCGTCTTTAGCCTTAAGTCTGTTGTAAAATAATCCATGACAGTTTCTGTTATAATTCCGACCCTTAATGCAGCATCTTCAATAAGTAACCTCCTTGAAAGACTCCAGGTTCAGGATGTGAGGCCTGATGAGGTAATAGTTATTGACTCGTCCTCTGATGATGACACCGTTAAAATAGCAGGAGATTATGGCTCGAGGGTGCTTGTGATACCCAGAAACTCCTTTGACCATGGCGGAACAAGGAACATTGCTGCCTCAGAGGCGATAGGAGATATACTCCTCTTTATGACTCAGGATGCCTTACCCTTTGACAGTCATCTTATCGGGAACCTCATATCTCCCCTTTCTGAGCCTGATATTGCAGCCTCCTACGCAAGACATATCCCGAGGGATGATGCCTCACCCCTTGAGGTCTTCGCCCGACTGTTTAATTATCCCTCAACACCTAATATTAAAGGCATTGATGATTTAGGAAGACATGGTATAAAGACATTCTTCTGTAGCAATGTCTGCTCAGCCTTTAAAAAAAATATCTTTATGAAGGCGGGAATGTTTCCCGAGGGCATTCCATCAAATGAGGATATGTTGATCTCTGCAAGACTCATCACAGGGGGCTACAGGATAGCCTATGTGCCTGATGCTGTTGTAATCCATTCCCACAGATATTCCCTTTCGCAACTATTCAGAAGGTATTATAATATCGGTGTCTCGCTTAAGAGAAACAGATGGGTGCTTGACTATTCTGGAGGGGCTGGAAGAGAGGGATTAAGATTTCTCTCAGGTCAGATAGGATTTGTTATAAAGAATTATGGCCTTAAATGGCTACCACAGGTTTTCTTGGAAGCTATTGTTAAATTAGCAGGATACAGGATAGGGCTTATCAGGGGATGATAGAACTCAGAAGATTAATAAAAAAGGCAATTCAGGTTCTCTGTCTCATATTGCTCGATATGGCAGCCTTTTATGTCACAATGAGTCTTGCATGGTTTATGAGAACAGAACTTGTTAGTTACCTTAATATAACCCTTCCTGTCTTTACCTTTTCCTATGAATACCTTGTAAGCCTGCTCTGGATACCTGCTATCTATCTTTTCTTTATATTCTATGAAAATCTCTATGTGAATAATCTCCCTTTCTGGGATGAAACGAGGAACCTTGTGAAGGCCCTTACAATTGGCACCATCACGATATTAGCAATAGTGACACTGGGGAAGATGAGCGATAAGGTATCGAGGACTATGCTATTAGGTATCTGGGTACTGTCTCTTTTCTTCTTTCCCATCGCTCGTTTATGGGGCAAAAGACTTCTGTCATTGGCAGGTATATGGAGGGAGAGGGTCCTTATCCTCGGAGCCGGAAATGCTGGTAAACTCGTTCTTGAGGGGTTGTCGAGAGAAAGGCATATGGGATATGAGATTATAGGATTTCTCGATGATGATGAGAGGAAAAGGGGAGAGGTTATCTTTGGGAAAAAGGTTTTTGGTGCTGTAAGACACCTTCCAAGGTTTGTTAAGGAACTTGACATAAGAACAGTGATAATCGCAATGCCATCCCTTTTACCAGAAAGAATGACAGCTCTAACCGCCTGGGTTCAGGGCCTTGCTGTAAATACTATGGTCGTACCTGACATAAAAGGCATCGCCCTTTTAAACACAGAACTTTTACACCTCTTTTATGAGGAGATCTTCCTTATGAATATAAGGAATAATCTCAAGTCTATTCCTAACAAAACCATAAAAAGGGCCTTTGATATATTAATATCACTATTATCACTGCCTTTACTTATCCCCTTAATCATTTTAATAGGTGCGGCAATCAGACTTGAAACGAAGGGACCTGCTATCTATGCCCACGAGAGGATAGGTAGAGATGGAAAACCCTTTCGATGCTATAAGTTTAGAACCATGTACCGTGATGCGGAGGAGAGGTTAAAGGAGATTCTCGACTCCAATGAGGGATTGAGGGATGAGTGGGAAAAGAACTGGAAATTAAAGGACGACCCAAGAGTTACAAGGGTTGGAAGGATTCTCAGGAAGACCTCTCTCGATGAGCTGCCTCAGATATGGAATGTTATAAGGGGTGAGATGAGTCTCGTTGGACCAAGACCGTATCTTCCAAGGGAGGTTAAGGAGATAGGGGGAAATTACAGCATAATCAGCAGTACAAAGCCGGGGATAACAGGCCTCTGGCAGGTATCGGGCAGGAGTGATACAGGATACGATCACAGGATAAAGCTCGATACCTGGTATGTTATGAACTGGTCTTTATGGCTCGATGTGGCAATAATATTTAAGACCATAAAGGTTGTCCTCAAGGCCGAGGGGGCATATTAGGCCCAGGGTGTTCCACCATCTACGATGCTATGTTCCTCCCACATAAACCAACTACCAGTATTCTGCATAAAGAAATAGGTATTCGAGAATACGGCGTAGTGCTGTTCCTCTTCCTTTACAAGCCTCTTGAAGAGTGCCTTTTCTTTCTCTGAAGGTGCCTCAGAAGCAGCCTTTTCATAGAATTCCATTCCCTTCTTTTCCATATCCATGGCGATCCTGAAGGCGCTCATCTCATCCTCTGTTGCCTCAACCCTCTCCATCATCTCGTGACGGTATTCTTCGAATATTGTCTTGATCTTTTTCATTGGATGGATATCTTCTGCCTTTATGTCAAGACCCTTAAATATATCTGTAAGCATCTGAAGGTGTCTCTTCTCGTCCTCCATTATAGAGAGGAACATCTTCTTGCCAACGGAATTTTTTACCTTCTCTGCTGCACTCTTGTAAAAATCAATTGCCTCGGTCTCCATCCTTATTGCTATCTCTACAGCATTCATAAGACCTCCTAAATCTTTTCGAACATGTCCTTTGAAGCACCGCAGACAGGACATGTCCATGTTTCAGGTAATTTGTCGAAAGGCGTCCCTGGAGATATTCCACCATCAGGGTCTCCGAATTCGGGGTCATAAACATATCCACAGACGCTACATTTCCATTTATCCATAAGGCCTCCAATATAAATAAAATTTCTTTATAATATAACTTTATTAAATCCCTTTTATTATGTCAAGTAAAAACGTTTTTGAATTTTATTTTTGTTTTATGCTATGGTTAAATTTACGGAAATTTTTGGAGGTGTTAGATGATAAAAAAGATAGTACTTGCCTATTCAGGAGGGCTTGATACATCTGTTGCCATTAAGTGGTTAAAGGAGACGTATGACGCAGAGGTCATAGCCTTTTGTGCAGACCTTGGTCAGGGAGAAGACCTTAACGAGATCGGTGAGAAGGCCATAAAGACTGGCGCCTCAAAGGTCTATATAGAGGATATGAGGGAGGAATTTGTCTCTGATTATATATTTCCAATGTTAAGGGCTGGTGCGGTTTACGAGGGACACTACCTCCTCGGAACCTCGATAGCAAGACCATTAATTGCGAAGAGACAGATAGAGATAGCGGAAAAGGAAGAGGCAGAGGCTGTATCACATGGGGCTACAGGAAAGGGAAACGACCAGGTCAGGTTCGAGATGACCTATTATGCACTTAATCCTGATATAAAGGTCATAGCGCCCTGGCGGGAATGGCCTTTCAAATCAAGGCAGTCTCTTATAGAGTATGCTTCCAATCACGGGATACCAGTTACAGCAACGAAGGAAAAGCCTTTCAGCATGGACAGAAATATATTTCATATCAGTTATGAGGGTGGTATTCTTGAAGACCCCTGGGAAGAACCACCACAGGATATGTACACCATGATGGTGCCACCTGAGAAGGCTCCTGACAAGCCACAATACATAACATTGACCTTTAATGAAGGCAACCCTGTTTCCCTCAATGGTGAAACCCTTTCACCTGCCTCCCTTCTGGAGAGGCTCAACAGGGTTGCAGGAGAAAATGGTATAGGAAGGATAGATATAGTCGAGAACCGTTATGTGGGTATCAAGTCGAGAGGTGTCTATGAGACACCGGGAGGGACTATCCTACATGTAGCGAGGAGGGCCATCGAATCTATTACCCTCGATAGGGAGGTCTTCCATCTCAGGGACTCTCTTATTCAAAAATATTCTGAATTGATATATTATGGTTATTGGTTTTCTCCTGAGAGGAAGGCACTTCAATTGATGATTGACAGTATTGCAAGGGATGTGAGTGGCGAGGTAAGACTGAAGCTTTATAAAGGAAACTGTATGGTTGTTGGAAGACGATCGGAACGGTCATTATATCATCCTGAACTTGCGACCTTTGAGGAGGAGGCGATATATGACCAAAGGGATGCGGAGGGCTTTATAAAACTAAATGCACTGCGACTCAGGGTCAGGAGGCTTCTCAAAGAGAATGAATGATCATCTTTACTGGATCGCCCTTTCAATGATCCCTGATGTTGGGCCTGTGACTATCAGGAGTCTTATTTCCCGATTCGGAAGGCCTAAAGATGTATTCTCATCTGATATGGAGGAGTTGAAAGCGGTTGAAGGTGTTGGAGAGAAAAGGGCAAGGAGTATCAAGGACTTCTCAGGATGGAATGAGATCGAGAAAATGCTTGAAAGGCTTGATAGTGAAGGGGTCAGGGTTATTCTTTATACTGACAAGGAATATCCTTCTTTGCTAAGGGAGATAGATGATGCGCCTGTAATCCTCTATGTGAAAGGCGAGATAAAGGATGAGGACAGATTCTCGATAGCCATAGTTGGTTCAAGGAATGCTACATCATATGGGAGGTTTGTGGCTGAAAAAATTGCAGGAGAACTCGCAGAATCTGGATTCACAATCGTTAGCGGAATGGCAAGAGGCGTCGACACCATTGCCCATTCATCGTCCCTCAGGGCAGGAGGGAGGACT
>JBKBUA010000035.1:2103-9218 GCA_046290845.1 Thermodesulfovibrionales bacterium | reverse complement strand
AGGTATCGATCTAATTTATCCACCGGAGAATAAGGGTTTATTTGAAAGGATAACAGGTTCAGGTTATGTCGTGACAGAATTCCCTCCTGGAACCCCGCCAGATAAGGGTAATTTTCCGAAGAGGAATAGATTGATAAGTGGTCTTTCCCTTGGAGTAGTCGTTGTTGAGGCCACTGAGGGAAGTGGTGCGTTGATAACTGCCAGGGCAGCTCTCGAACAGAATCGTGAGGTCTTTGCTGTTCCTGGCAACATCAGTTCACCAAACTCTAAAGGCACAAATGAGCTTATAAAGAGAGGTGCAAAACTTGTTCAGAGGTCAGATGATATAATAGAAGAACTTGCACCGCTTTTGAGGGGATTTATAAGACCAAAAGAGAGAGGCCCTGTAGAGCTTACGAATGAAGAGAGGGAAATCTGCAATAAACTCACATCAGAGCCAAGGCATATTGATGAGATTATGAGGGGAAGCGGATTTCCGATGCAAAAGGTTCTATCTATTCTCCTCGGACTCGAATTAAAGGGTGTTGTCAACCAGATGGATGGAAAGATGTTTTGTCTCAAGGTGTGAAGATAAATCGAGATGGGAAGAAGATTTATAGAGGATAATCAGAGGTTTTCACTCGAGGAAGATGATATAGACGCTATTAGGGTGTTTCTTGTTTATCTTTTAATGAAGAGCACCGACCTTGGTATTGAAGATATATATAATTTCATTTTCGGCGAGGGAAAGAAGATATTATGGAATTAACCAAGATAATGCAGACATTGCTCAAAAATTTATTTAACTCGATAAATTTATTGAATTATCTTGAATTTGTAAGGCGTGATCCATAAGGAGGTAATTGTGAAGTCACTTGTTATTGTTGAGTCACCAGCAAAGGCAAATACCATAAATAAGATTCTTGGTAAGGGGTTCTCTGTTAAGGCATCAATTGGTCATATAAAGGACCTTCCAAAGAATGAGATGGGCGTGGATGTGGAGAATGAATTCGAGCCAAAGTATGAGATTATCCCTGGCAAGGAAAAGATTATAAAGGAATTGAGAAAGGCCGCTAAGGAGGCAGATAGGATATATCTTGCCCCTGACCCTGATAGAGAGGGAGAGGCGATAGCCTGGCATATTGCAACCGAGATCTCTGATAAAAAGAATGGGTCATCCCGCCAGGGACAGGAGAAGATATTCAGGGTAACATTTAATGAGATAACAGAGAGGGCAGTTCTTGAGGCAATAAAGAATCCAGGATCGATAGACCTCAATAAGGTTAATGCCCAGCAGGCACGAAGAATTCTTGACAGGCTTGTCGGCTATGGACTTAGCCCTTTACTGTGGAGGAAGATAAGGCGAGGTTTGAGCGCAGGACGCGTTCAATCTGTGGCAGTGAAACTCATTGTTGACAGGGAAAGGGAGATAAAGGCCTTTGAGAAAGAGGAATACTGGAATATAAACCTCAGACTGGAAGGTTCTGTGCCACCACCTTTCTGGGCAAGGCTTAACAGGTACAGGGGTGAGAATGTAATAAATCGTGATGCAAAGGAAGGAGAGAGATTTCTTATCAGGGATGCAGCGGAGGCTGAGAAGATAGCCTCTGAAATCGGGAATGGGACATTATTCCTGACCAAGATAGAGAAAAAGGAAAGGAAGAGGGCACCAAACCCTCCTTTTATAACCAGTACCTTACAGCAGGAGGCATCGAGAAAGCTTAGGTTTACCGCAAAAAAGACGATGATGCTTGCACAGCAATTGTATGAAGGTGTGGAGTTAGGTAAAGAAGGTTCTGTCGGTCTCATAACCTATATGCGTACCGATTCTGTCAGGATTGCGCCCGAGGCTCAGGAATGGGCAAGAAGGTATATTGAGGAAAGGTTTGGCAGGGAATATTTGCCTGAAAAGCCACCACAATATAAAAGCAAAGCAGGAGCCCAGGAGGCACATGAGGCGATAAGACCTACAGGCATAGAGAGACCTCCTGAATCACTTAAACAATACCTATCGAGAGATCTTTTTAACCTTTATAACCTGATCTGGAACAGGTTCATAGCAAGTCAAATGGCCCCAGCAAGGCTCGAACAGACCACATTTATAATTGGTGTTAAGGGTCAGGGTTCAGAGGTCGTTGATGAAGGCACAGAAATAAGGGCATCAGGGACAGTGGTGAGATTTGATGGGTTTATGGCACTTTATACCGAGGGAAAGGATGAGATCGAGGAAGAGGAGGGAGGGTTCCTGCCGCCATTAAAGACAGGCGAAGAATTAAAGATTGAGGAGATTAAACCAACTCAACACTTTACACAACCACCGCCACGTTATACAGAGGCAACGCTCGTTAAGGCACTCGAAGAGAAGGGCATTGGAAGGCCAAGCACTTATGCCACTATTCTCTCTACCATTCAGGACAGGAAGTATGTCCATAAGGTTGAGGGAAGGTTTGAGCCGACCGAACTTGGCATACTCGTGAATGACTTTCTTGTTGAGAGATTCCCTGAGCTTATAGATGTTGGTTTTACAGCAAAGATGGAGGACGAACTGGACAGGATAGAGGAGGGCAAGATGAAATGGGTAAAGGTTGTGAAGGATTTCTATAAACCCTTCAGTCATGACCTTGCTGAGGCGACAAAGATGATAGGTAAGATAAAGCCTGCTGATATACCAACAGAGATAATGTGTGAAAAATGCGGTCTCCCCATGGTTATCAGATGGGGAAGGCATGGAAGGTTTCTTGCCTGTTCAGGATACCCGACCTGTAAAAATGCAAAGCCTCTCGATGAAAATGGAGACAGGAATCATGTTGTAACAGATCAGACCTGTTCGGAGTGCGGCGCCCCACTTGTGGTTAGATCAGGCAGGTTCGGTAAGTTCCTGGCCTGTTCTCGTTACCCTGAATGTAAATTTACAAAACCTCTGTCAACAGGGGTTAAGTGTCCTCTCGATGGTGGTGAGATTATAGAGAGAAAAACCAGAAAAGGAAGATCGTTCTGGAGTTGCAGTAATTACCCTAAATGTAAATTTGCTACCTGGTATAAGCCTGTTTCAGAGAAGTGTCCCTCTTGCGGGGCAGATTTCTTGCTTGAAAAGAAGGAAAAGGATGGGGGGATAATACATTTCTGCAATAACAAGGGATGCAATTATAAATCAGAACCTAAATTTGGTGAATGGGTGAATAGGTGAATGGGCTAATTTGTGCAACCTTTGGGTAAAGATATGAAGAGACCCATAATCATAGGAATTGGAGGTTCCCATAGTAAGTCTGGTAAGACCAGCCTCGCTGTAGCCTTACTTAATAGATTAGAAGGATGGGGTGCTATAAAATATACCAAGACCGCTATCTACTCCTCAATCATCGAGGATGGAGACATCCTTTCTGTGAAGGGAAAGGATACGAGGCGCTTCATGGATTCGGGTGCAAAGGCTGTTTTATGGGTTCAGTCTCCAGCATCAGGACTTAATGAGGTTATGCCTCTGGCGATGGATAAGTTATCGCATCTCGAAGGCATTATAGTCGAAGGCAATAGCGCAATTGAGTTTTTAAAGCCTGATATTATAATATTCATAGCAGAAAAGGATTCTTCGAGGATAAAGGAAAGTGGCAAAAGGATACTGGATAGTGCTGACATTATCTATTACAGTGATAAAAAAGAGATTATGGTTCGACAGGCTCACCATGAAATTGAAAGAGGGAACAGAATAATCAATGGTGAAATTGAAACAGTTGCATCTATTGTTTTTGGTATGATTGATCTAATGAAGAGAGTTGAGAAACTGCTCGTTGAGAATGCCCTGAATGGAAGGATACCCTGTTCTCTGGCAAGGAGGATCGCTGAAGATATGGGTGTTTCTTATAAGAAGATCGGGGAGATTGCCGATGAGATCGGGATCAAGATAACAAACTGCGAACTCGGTTGCTTCTGATGGGTACACTGTTATTTGAACTGAGCCTTACCTTCTATTTTGCTGCTTCGATAGCAAGTATTATAGAGCTTTTCAGGGGATCAAAGGCTACATCAAGATTAATCCTTGCCTTTGCAATTGGGGGCTTTATTGTTCATTCGGGCAGTATCATCCTCCGTTATTTTCAATCTGGTCATCTTCCCATAACAAGCCTTCACGAGGCATCATCTTTTTTTTCATGGTGTATCGTGCTGATATTCTTCTTTCTCGAATACAGGTACAGGATTGACCTTCTCGGTCCTTTTACAATGCCTGTAGTATTTATCCTGATGTTATCATCATCAATCCTTCCGAGGGAGATAAGGCCTTTGAGTCCAGTGCTTCAGAGTTACTGGCTTGGAATCCATACCTTTCTTGCCTTTCTGGGAAATGCTGCCTTTGCTATGGCCTTCGGAATAGGATTTATGTATCTCATTCAGGAACACCACCTCAAGAAGAAGCAACTTGGTGGTTTATTCAGGAGATTGCCGAGCCTTCAGATACTTGATGAGATAAACTATAAACTCATAACCCTCGGTTTCCCACTACTTACACTTGCCATAATAACAGGTGCTATCTGGGCCGAAAGTGCCTGGGGAAGTTACTGGCGTTGGGACCCAAAAGAGGTGTGGTCCTTGATAACATGGTTTATCTATGCCCTTGTCCTTCATGCACGACTCACAGCAGGCTGGAGGGGCAGGAGGGCTGCTATTTTATCGATTGTTGGTTTTCTAAGTGTTCTTTTCACATTCTTTGGCGTTAATCTTATCCTGAAGGGGCTACATGCATTTGTATGAATATAGTAGTTGTTGGGCTTAACCATAAGACTGCTGATGTTGAGGTAAGGGAGAGGCTTGCCTTTAATGGTGAAAGGCTCATCGAAGGTCTTGAAGGCCTATTGAGGCTGCCAGGAATAAATGGTGTATTGATAATTTCTACCTGTAACAGGGTGGAGATATATTCGGATGTTAAAGACCCTGATTCAGCATCAGAGACTATTAAGGCCTTCCTCGTTAATTTCCACTCCATTAATACCGTAGGGGCGGGTTCTGAACCCGCCCCTACAAAAAAACCATTATCAAAGGATGCCCTTGAGAGGTCCCTCTATATATTAAGAGGCCGTGAGGCTATCAGGCATATATTCAGGGTTGCTTCAAGTCTCGATTCCATGGTTGTTGGCGAACCCCAGATACTCGGCCAGCTCAAAGATGCCTTTGAGTTTGCCCTTCAGAAAAGGGCAACGGATTATGTCTTAAATAAGGTCATGAAGAAGGCTATCTCTGTTGCTAAAAGGGTAAGGACAGAGACAAGGATTGCAGAAAATGCCGTTTCTATAAGTTTTGCTGCGGTTGAGCTTGCAAAGAAGATATTCACTGACCTCTCGGATAAGGCATTTATGCTTTTAGGTGCTGGAGAGATGGCAGAGTTAGCAGCCCGCCATCTTATTAGTAGTGGTGTAAAGACTGTCTTAATCGCTAATAGAACCTTTGAAAGGGGATGTGAACTGGCAAAGGAATTCAACGGAAAGGCTGTTCGATTCGAGGACTTTCTTAAAGAGATGACATATACAGATATATTGATATGTTCAACAGGAGCTCCTGATTATGTCCTGAGAAAATCTGATATGCATGTTGTAATGAAGGAGAGGAGACAAAAGCCAATGTTTCTGATCGATATTTCTGTCCCTCGCAATATAGACCCATCCATAAATGAACTTGACAATGTCTATCTCTATGATGTTGATGACCTACAGGGTGTGGTGGATGCAAACATCGTGGAGAGGAAAAAAGAGGCCGAAAAGGCGGAAAAGATAATAGAAGAAGAGATAGAGGCCCTTGAGAGGTGGGCGGCTTCACTCGATTCTGTTCCAACTGTTGTTGCCCTGAGGAATGTAGCCGAGAATATAAAGAGAGAAGAGGTTCAAAGGGTGATAAACAAGTTTCCAAATCTTGGTGAGAAAGAGAAGAGGGCTATCGATTATATGGCATCATCTATAATAAATAAGCTTCTTCACCCGCCCACAGTGGCACTTAAGGAGGACTCTGAGGACAGGGAGACCCTGATCGCAACGATACGAAAACTCTATGGTCTGAACGGCGAGGACGAGTAAGGTATGCTTTATGGTATAATTAAAAGCAATGAATGGTAACGACTTTGCCTATATAGACCCCCAGGACCTACCAAAGGTGCCCTTTGTGCTTGAAGGCTTATCGTCCCGATTTATAAAGGAGAATCTCATTATCCCCCTCGAGCTTAAGGGGAATACATTAAAGGTGGTAATGGCAAATCCTGAGGACAGGCAGACGAGGGATGCCCTTAGAGTGGCTACAGCCGCTGACCTTTATATCTTCACGAGCGATAGCCATGCAATTGAGGATTATATATCGAGATTTTACGGCCAGGAATCTCAGAACATAAACAGGATAATAGAGGATATCAGCGAGAAGGGTATAGAGTTTCTAAGAGAAGAAGAGGAGGATGTGGGGCATCTCAAGGACCTGGCCTCTGAGGCGCCAATAATAAAACTCGTTAATCTATTGATCACGAGAGCAGTTGAGAGTAGGGCAAGTGATATCCATATAGAGCCCTATGAGGATGAGCTGAAGGTCAGATACAGGATTGACGGGGTACTACATGATGTGGAATCTGCTCCTAAAAAACTCCAGGCAGCAATAGTTTCGAGGATTAAGATAATGGCAAAGCTCAATATAGCAGAAAGAAGGCTGCCACAGGATGGAAGGATTAAGCTAAAGGTGAACGATAAGGAAATAGACCTGAGGGTATCTACTATCCCTGTCCTCCACGGTGAGAGTGTTGTTATGAGGATACTCCTTAAAGAGGGGATATTGATCGACCTCAATCTGCTCGGTTTTCCACAAAATTCCCTCATAAGATTTGATCAGCTTATAAAGAAACCAAACGGTATAATACTCGTAACAGGACCGACAGGTAGTGGTAAAACAACGACCCTTTATGCTGCCCTCGATAAGATAAATTCTCCTGACAAGAAGATAATAACTGTTGAGGACCCTATCGAATACCATCTTAAGGGTGTAAATCAGATACAGGTCAAGCCCCAGATAGGTCTGAATTTTGCCAATACCCTGAGGCACATTGTCAGGCAGGACCCTGACATAATAATGATAGGTGAGATAAGGGACCTCGAGACAGCGGAGATTGCAATTCAGTC
>JBKBUA010000035.1:0-2003 GCA_046290845.1 Thermodesulfovibrionales bacterium | reverse complement strand
ATTGTCAGGCAGGACCCTGACATAATAATGATAGGTGAGATAAGGGACCTCGAGACAGCGGAGATTGCAATTCAGTCTGCACTCACAGGGCACCTCGTGTTCTCGACACTACACACAAATGATGCGCCAAGTGCAATAACGAGGCTCATCGATATGGGTGTGGAAAACTTTCTTCTGTCTTCTACAATAAGGGGTATCCTCGCCCAGAGACTTGTGAGGGTTATATGTCCTAATTGCAAGGAGATTGATAAATCTTCAGCTGAAAAGGAGGAACTGAAGGCCCTTGGTATTGACGCTGATACAGACCTTTACAGGGGCAAGGGATGTGAGAAATGTTCATTCACAGGATATTATGGGAGGACAGGTATCTTTGAACTCCTCGTTGTTGATGACCATATCAGGAGATTGGTTCTTGGCAAGGCCGATGCAAATGAATTAAGAGAATCGGCACGCAGACAGGGTATGAAGACCCTTTTAGAGGATGGCGCTGATAAGGTTAAGGCAGGCATAACGACCCTCAGCGAGGTTTTCAGGGTTACACAGGAGGTATAGATGCCCCTCTTCTCATACAGGGCGACTACATTTGAGGGTGCAATAATTGAAGGTGCTGTGGAGGCCAATGATGAGGCCTCTGCAGTAGAGAGGATTAAAAACTCAGGCCTTATACCCCTGAGGGTCTCCTTACAGGAGAAGGGACTGAAAAAGAGATTTTCCCTTCGTTCATCAAAGGGAGACCTCGTTACATTCACAACAGAACTTTCGGCACTACTTGGCGCAGGCCTTCCTCTTGACAGGAGTCTGAACATCCTCTCTGAAATATCCGAAGGCGGAGAGATGAAAGATACAATCCAGTCTATTCTCAGGTCAATAAGAGAGGGCAGCTCCTTTTCAGAGGCCCTTCAGAGACATCCAAAGATATTCCCGAGGATATACATAAATATGATAAGGGCAGGAGAGGCAGGTGGCGTCCTCGATGTGGTTCTTGATAAGCTGAACGAGTTTTTGGAATCCATGAGGGAACTGAGGGAGCATATATTCTCTGCCATGATATATCCAACGATACTGGTATTAACAGGAGGGGCCTCGATAGCGGTACTTCTTACCTTTGTTCTGCCGAGATTTTCCGTTATATTTTCGGAACTCGGAAGGTCATTACCTTTGCCAACCCAGATACTTCTTACTGTTAGCGATGTGATTAAGTCTTACTGGTGGGTCTTCTTTTTATCCCTCCTGGGACTCTGGTTCAGTTTTAAAAGCTATATAAGGTCTGAAGCAGGCAGGTACCGTTGGGACTCATTGAAGATGAGGCTAATGGGAGAGATTGTGAGTAAGATCGAGACCGCAAGATTTTGCAGAACCCTCGGTACATTATTACAGAGCGGAGTTCCTCTTTTGCAGGCATTAAACAACGCTAAGGAGGTTGTCAGCAATCAGGTCATCGCCTCAAAGATAGATGTAATCGCGAAGGGTGCGAAGGAGGGAAGGGGGATTGCAAATCCCTTAAGTGAGGTTAAGATATTTCCACCCTTAGCATTGTCAATGATTAAGGTGGGAGAGGAGACAGGACAGCTCGAGACGATGCTCCTTAAGGTTGCCCAGACCTATGAGAGGAGTCTAAGGGTTGCAATAAAGAGATTTGTCAGCTTTCTCGAACCTGCCCTAATCCTTGGAATGGGCATTATCATTGGCTTCATCGTCATCTCGATACTTATGGCAATATTCAGTATAGTGGAACTGCCGTTTTGAAAGGGTGATTGGTTATGGGTTATGGGTGATGTTAGAGCAGCAAAGCAGCAGAACATCGGTGAATTGGTGAAGGGGTTAATAGGGGAAGAGGTTAAAAAACCCATTCACCCATTCACCTATTCACCCATTCACCTAAAAATTACGGCGTTACTGCGTGGCTGCTCTATGTGGGTAAAGCCTCACGGGCCACGCATTACGGATTATGGTTTTACACTCCTTGAGTTGATAATCGTGATATTTCTTATTACTATTATCCT
>JBKBUA010000356.1:0-529 GCA_046290845.1 Thermodesulfovibrionales bacterium | reverse complement strand
TCCTGCTCGCTACTCAGGAATATCTTTGCAAGCAGGAGCATAAAGAACGGGGCGATTGCATAGTTGAAAAAAGCGACAATGAGGAGCTGTTTGGGCGAGCGTGTAGCCTTTCCCAAGTCCTCAAATTTAATATTTGCCATTGCTGGATACATCATCATAAAAAGCCCGATGACTATCCCGAGGGCAAGAGTGTTGCTTATGCTGAATTCATAGGTACCGTGAAAAATTGACTTAATGGCATCAATCGGTGGCGTGAGTTCAAAGTTAGAAATCCCATACCACTTGCCGATGGCAATACCTATGACCATGCTGACGATCACGAATACTGGCAGCAGCCTGAAGTTGTGGAGTTTTTCAAGAAATCTTTTAATCATTTTTTACCTCCCGCAGCATTTATTTTTAGGTGAATAGGTGAAGCGATGAATAGGTGAATTGGATTTTGAGTTGAGAAATTTCTCAAGCCTCTTTTTATCATCTACTATCACTCCGTCAGAGATCTTCTCTAAAACAGATAAAATTAGGAACCTTT
>JBKBUA010000355.1:0-530 GCA_046290845.1 Thermodesulfovibrionales bacterium | reverse complement strand
AGGAATGTCAGGATTGGAAATGTCCATTTGCTCGTTTGAGCCTCAGGATGACAATATATAGTTTAAAATATTCCCCTATCAAGTGTCCTGTACTGAATCGCCTCAGAGACATGATAATTCTGGATCTTTTCAGAACCCTCAAGATCTGCTATGGTCCTCGATACTTTTAATATCCTCGTATAAGCCCTCGCACTCAGACCGAGTTTGTGCATTGCTGTATCGAGAAGTCCCTGAGCCTCCTCCGTCAGTTTACAGTATTTTTTGATGTGTCTTGTCTTCATCTGACCGTTACAGAAGACCTTTTCTCCTTTGAACCTCTCCACCTGAATATCCCTCGCCCTGACAACCCTTTCTCTTATTACCTCTGACTTTTCTCCCGAGTAATCTGTTGACAGTTCCTTATAAGGAACCGCTGGTACTTCAATATGAATATCGATCCTGTCAAGCAACGGACCAGATACACGCCTTCTATACCTCTGTATCTGTCCAGGCGTGCAGAGACATTGATGCCTGCTGTCCCCACTGTACCC
>JBKBUA010000354.1:0-533 GCA_046290845.1 Thermodesulfovibrionales bacterium | reverse complement strand
CATGTTAAGATCGCCTACCAGATGACCACGCGGAATTACATAAACAGGATTGTGACAAACTGGGTGCAGAATAAGGGCGAATATATAGAGGAAAAGGGTTCGGGATGGTTTCCAAGTATAAAGACAAGGTTACTGCCTAATGACAGGAGGTTAAGGTTTGAAAATCCTGTCCATGAGTTAATAGACTATGCTGTTCAGAGGCAGGGATATAAGTTAAAGGCCTGTACTGTTCCTGTCCATCATTACGGGAAATTGAATGAGAAGAAAACAGAGGAGAAACACGGGTTTTATTATGAACTTGGTAAGAGAAAACTTGAAAAGGCAGAGAATAAACCCAAGGCAATATATGAGCTTGCTGTTCAAGCCTCTGAGATGGGAAGGCTTGATGAGGCAGCAAGATTGTGGGAGGAATTGATAAGGCTTAAGCCCGATTTTGGCAGTGCCTATGTGAGTCTTTCGAGGGTCTATTGCGAACTTAAGAGATTTGAAGAGGCAGAGAAGGCTTCTCAGAAGGCTGTTGAACTTGCACCCCA
>JBKBUA010000353.1:0-535 GCA_046290845.1 Thermodesulfovibrionales bacterium | reverse complement strand
GCAAAGTATAATAAGTGGTTAATAGAGGGTCTTTTCCCCTTCAATGAGAGGACAGGTAAAAGGATTATCAAAAACCCTAATAAGGAGAGGGTCGATCTCTATCCTGAAGAGATTCCTTGCACCGTAATAATCAGCGAGCAAGACCTGGAGCCCTCCCTTTGGCTCGATTATGAGGACATCTTCCTTACTCCCTATTTCATAGGGCAATGAAGTAGGCAGGTATTGGAGGAACCTGAGCGATTCCCTGTCCCTCGATTCTGTCACTGCTGTGAGGTCACCATAATCTGTTGATATGCCAGCCTGGTATGGCAATGGTTTGAGATAGGTGAGGCTTAGGCCAGGGGGAGCGAGAGTTTCGGCTGATATTTGAGGGCTCTTCATCTTTGTAGCTCATAGCCCGCAGCCATGAAATGGTTACTATTGCAACTACCAGTAAGGATAAGGATAATATCTCCACCAGGGGTAAAATGGCGGTGGCGGATAGTAAGGCGGTGGCACATAATAATATTCCCTAATCCTCGGCCAGAGATAGATC
>JBKBUA010000352.1:0-542 GCA_046290845.1 Thermodesulfovibrionales bacterium | reverse complement strand
TATCCCATTGATTATTTTATAAGAAGGATCATTGTGGCTACCACGAAGCCGAGAATGACCATTGTCTCCGGTATTGCGACGAGGATTATTATAGTACCACTCAGGTCAGGCTTTTCTGCCAGTGTCCCGGCTCCCGCAGAACCTATTCTCGACTGCGCCCAGGCAGTTGCAATTGCCGTAAGTCCTATTGCGAGGGCTGCTGCAAAGGCTATCAGAACCTTTTCCATACTTCCTCCTTTCTATCTCCTCGATGTAAGGGGTTCATATCTCCTTCCCCCTGGTTCAATAAATTTTGTAAGGAATTCCACATAATGAAGCCTTAGCGAATGAATCGTTGGAGAAAAGATGCCGATGATGATATTTAGGATATGAAGTAGGGACGCTACGATGATACCCATCACGATATTACCGAACAGCCCTCCTATGCGATTGGCAACAAAGGCCAGAAGTACAGAGGTCAAACCAATAGCCATTATCCTTGCATAGGAGATGATATTGCCGATTGATCGGAGGATCTCAAAAGGAGCGATTATCCCACCACT
>JBKBUA010000351.1:0-547 GCA_046290845.1 Thermodesulfovibrionales bacterium | reverse complement strand
AAGTTCATGTCTTCAAGATGCTGGGTTATAACCGTGAACAGCTCCTCCATCGTGACTTCCCAGTAGAGATGAACGAGTCTGTTTCTATAGCTTGCAAGCCTCTTATTCCTTTCAGCAAACTCAATCGGTACAATACCATATTCACCGAGACTGAGAATGATCTGCTTATAATCCTTTGTCTTAGCAGGCAATCGAGAAAGGATATGACTTCCTATAGTTAGAATCCCTTCGAGTGTCCTTCTTAGATAGTGCTCTGCGAGGCCGTAGTTTTTCCTTTCTGAAAGAAATTTTTCAAGTCCTTCGGAAACCAGCAGATTCAATTCTCTAAGATTACCTTCAATGTCCGCAAGGATATTCCGTATTTTCTGGATATTTAAAGGTCTTCTTTCTATCATGTATAGGCCCCATCAAAGATCTCTTCAAAGAATCGGAAATCGAGGTACAGAAGAACAGTCCTTTCTTTATAATCATAAAAGAATTCTGGAGAAGAATAAAAAAGGGGTATGCCTTCGGTTACCGCCTCGAACTGAAGGCTCAGCGGTGCCTC
>JBKBUA010000350.1:0-547 GCA_046290845.1 Thermodesulfovibrionales bacterium | reverse complement strand
CCCTTAAGATGGCAACTGAACTGCCAGGTAAAAAGGTTTATATTGCAACAGCAGAGCCCCTTGATGAGGAGATGAGACAGAGGATAGAAAGGCACATAAAGGAGCGGGGAGTAGACTGGTTTACGATTGAAGAGCCATTAAAGATTTCAGATTTGATAACACAATTAAAAGGAAGGTATGATGTGCTTCTCCTTGATTGCCTTACACTATGGCTTTCAAACATGATGCTTGCTAATAAGGAGGAACTTCTTAGCGAAGAAATGGAAGAATTTATAAAAACACTGAGGGATTTTAAGCCTTTAGCCTTAAGCCTTAAGCCATCAGCCCTATTTATCGTCTCAAATGAGGTGGGTATGGGCATCGTTCCTGAAAAGGAAGTTGCAAGGAAGTTCAGGGATCTGGCAGGCATGTTGAATCAGAAGGTTGCAGAGATTGCTGATGAAGTCTATGTAGTTATCTCAGGAATACCCTTGAAGATAAAGGGTTATGGGTGATTTGAAGGAAGGAGGTTTTATGCTGGAGGAGACCTTATTGAAGATCAAACCAG
>JBKBUA010000349.1:0-548 GCA_046290845.1 Thermodesulfovibrionales bacterium | reverse complement strand
GCATCTTTAAGTTTGTCAAACTCTTCTCTTTGAAGCAACTCTTCTCTCATAGTGCCGTTATAGCTTTCAATATAGCCGTTATTGAAAGGTTGTCCAGGTGGTATCACCTCCTCTTTTATCCTCCATTTTCTAATTACCCTCTGGAATTCTTCAGAGCGAAACTCAGGCCCATCATCTCTTCTGAATACCCTCGGAGGGCCGTAAAGGCTGCAAAGATTGTCAAAATAATAGGCAACTACTTTCCCGGGAAGAGAGAATTCAACCAATGGTTCGAATCCTCTACGGCTAAAGATATCCATAACATTGAATATCCTGAATTCCCTTTCAGAGATACTATCATGCAGAAAATCCCCAGCCCATATATGCCCCGGAAATTCCGCAGAGGTGGCTTCAAAAGGCTGGATTTTTCTGGTATGCTTTTTATTAGACTTTATTGGAGGTTTCTGGAGGTTCTGAGAGCGATAGATCCTGTAAACCCTCTTATGATTGATCTTGAAACCCTGTTTATGGAGTTCTACCATTATGAGTCTATAGCCCCAAGCAGGATG
>JBKBUA010000348.1:0-551 GCA_046290845.1 Thermodesulfovibrionales bacterium | reverse complement strand
CTTCTAATGTCCGGATTAATTCTTCAATGGGCATTATTGAATTCTTTTATCTTATTTATTTTTTCCCGAAGATGTCTGATGCCTTCTACTGCATGTTCCCAATCCATTGCATCCTTTTCTACCTCCCATGAAAAATCTTTTTCTTTCACCATATTTTTTTCTTCAAATTCTTTGAAGCTCATTCCATATTTCTTCTTTAGACGCTCATCTGTAAGTTTGTATAAAACGAGTTTTTTTTCATACTCAGCTAATAGTGCCTCTTTTATCTCCTTTTCGGAAACCAGTTTAAGTAGCTTCATTTTATCACCTCTTGGTTTGAATTCTTACGCGTTTTAAAAATTATAACACAAAAACAGCAAAGAATCTGCTGAGACGGAGTGTCAGGATTTGGTCTTCATTCTTCACTTAACAAATCCTTCTCAGAAATCTTTCTACTTACGAAGTGGAATGGAGAAGGAGAAGTGACATGGAAGGTCTTTTATTTGCATTTAAGACCGATTTTTGATATGCTACTATTAAAAGCCACCAGGAGGTCGAATGCCTGCGACGCT
>JBKBUA010000347.1:0-555 GCA_046290845.1 Thermodesulfovibrionales bacterium | reverse complement strand
CCTCAGATTTCTCGATGTCACAAACCTGCCTTCCTTGCCAGCGAAAGGTGATGTATTAACAGAAAAGACCATGGAGATTGTAGGCTCATCTATCTTTATCCTCGGTAAAGGTCGGGGTTTTTCTGAATCAGTTATTGTATCCCCTATATTAATGCCCTCAATGCCAGCAAGGGCAATAATATCTCCAATGGTTGCTTCCCTGGTTTCTATCCTTTCAAGACCCTGAAATTCATAAATCGAGGTTATCTTTGTTTTGACCCTATCTCCCTTATCATTGACCACGGATACGGCATCTCCGATCTTCACAGTCCCTGAAAATACCCTGCCAATTGCAAGCCTTCCCACATAATCATTGTAATCTATATTTGTTACGAGGATTTGCAAGATTCCATCTCTGTTGCCTTCAGGTGCAGGGATTGTCTTGATTATAAGGTCAAATAAAGGTCTGAGGTCATCGGAATCATCCTTTAAATCGAGTGTGGCAACACCTCTCTTTGCATTCGTATAAACAACAGGAAAGTCCAGTTGTTCCTCCGTCGCGTCGAGGTCTATAAA
>JBKBUA010000034.1:14842-16283 GCA_046290845.1 Thermodesulfovibrionales bacterium | reverse complement strand
AAGAGGATAAGGTCATCGGGATGTTTTAAATAGAGGGGTGAATCAGGCTATCATGGATCGATAAGGCTAATTACGTGCCTTTGAAGGAAGAATATTATGACAGGAAAGGAGAGCTTTATAAGATATTTACAGCTGATGAGATAAAGGATATAAAAGTGTTTCCTACTGTCACAAAAAGGACAATGAAGAACCTCCAGAATGGACATATAACAGAGGTGGTATTTACTAAGGTTGATTACAATATCGGGATTGAAGACACCCTCTTTTCAGAGCGTTATCTCAGACAACCCATGAGGAAGTGGATTGAATAGTCTTAAAAGAAAAAGGTCTTTATTAAGAAGGCCACAACTCCCATAAGATTTAATATAACGATGAGATATAGCCTATCTATTCTCTTGTTGACATCGTCGAAGCGTTTGTTGATGCTTTCATTCATTGAGTCAAAGCGTTTATTGACATCATCGAAGCGTTTGTTGACGCTTTCATTCATTGAGTCAAAGCGTTTATTGATATCATCAAAGCGTTTGTTGACGCTTTCATTCATTGAGTCAAAGCGTTTATTGATGAGCCCAAGCTCTGCCTTGATTTCTCTAATCTCACCATGTATAAGATCGAGCTCACGAAATACAAAGGTGAAGGGATCTGCCCTGTATAAATACTCCTCTCTTTTTTCTTCTGTCTTCTTTTCCTCTGTCTGTGGCATAGCTCATATTACTATGATATTAGCCCTGATGTCAAGCAGTTCCTATGCAATTGATTTCTCTCTTCATGGCTTTTTACAGGGAAATTATTCATTCAGCGAAAGAAGGAATCCTGATGGTGGTGATTTCAAATGGGCAGAGGAGGGGCTGCAGTTAAAGCTTGATTTAAGTAAAGAACCCTTCCATTTATTCCTTAAGACCGATGCATTTTTTGATCACATTGATGAAAAAGGAGAACTGGAGTTGAGGGAGGGTTACATAGATTACATAGCTAAAAATTGGGATTTGAGGATTGGCAGGCAGGTCATCACATGGGGGCTTCAGGTTTTGATGCATCTATATATTTTTGTCGTGGCTTTTTCAGACAGCCCTCCATGATGCCTGATAACCCAATAATGCCAGCAAAGTTCATAGGCTTTTATCCGGAACTCTCTGTTTATGGAGCAAGCCTTCAGGGGAGGGCATTTTAGCTAAGCCAGAACCTGTCTCTTTATACCCTCAGCAATAGCCCTTCCGATTGATGGAACCTTCTCAAGATCTCCAATTGATGCCCTTCTGATGTCACTCAATGTCCTGAATCCCGAATTGTAAAGATTCCTCGCCCTTATCCTTCCAATTCCTTTTAGTGTAACAAGCTGGAGTAATTCTTCCTTAATACCATATAAGACCCTGACCCTCAGAATACTCAACGGCCTATCAATATCCCTAATGCCAAAAACCTTACCAATCTCTAATGATGA
>JBKBUA010000034.1:12808-14742 GCA_046290845.1 Thermodesulfovibrionales bacterium | reverse complement strand
CCATTGCATCAGGACAGAGGCAACCTTCAGTTGAGATAACACCTCATCAGACGGATATAGCCTGTCATCAGGAATAAGTAAATCTTCAGAATGCACATTAAAAACATCCACCATCTCATCGATATCTCTCTTTCTTAAAGGTAGAGACATCATATCAGGTGTACTGGCTATAAGGTGAAGAAGCGAAAAGATCCCCTTCTCCTTGGGCATGTTAAGAGCATCCCTGATTATCACCCCTGTCAATGGGTCAATGTAGAGATCTGAGACCCTGTGCCCAAATCTCGTGGCACTGAGACCCCTTCCATCATGAATCACCATCTCCTCAGAGATAAGGAAATCGAGGATGTCATCTATTATAGAAGAGAGAATGTTGATATCCCCCCTATAAGCATAAAAGGTCATCTTCATAAAATCGATCAATTCCGATCTTTTCCTCGTAAAAAGCCCTGCTATCGATGCCAGGATATGTGTTCTCAAGGCTGATTCCCTACCAATCTGTGATTCGATGTCCTCAGGTCTCCCTTTAATATATCTTTCAAAGAGATAATCCTCATCCCTCTTATTCCTTGCCACCATGATAGCCTCTCCATATTCATCCAGACCTGGCCTTCCAGCCCTACCTGACATCTGTTTTACCTCAATTACAGGCAAAGGTTGCATCCCTAAACCTGGTTCGTATCTCCACCAGTCCCTGATAATGACCCTTCGACATGGGAGGTTAAGACCCATAGCAAGCGTGGTTGTTGAAGCAACAAGCTTTATCCTTTCTGACCTAAAGGCATCCTCAATCAATCTCCTCTGTGCTGAATTTATTCCGGCATGATGAAAGGCAACCCCATTTAAAACACATTCAGAGAGTTTCTTGCAAAGTCGGGTTGGCTCTAAGGATGACTTTAAAATAGCCTCAGATAATTCTTCCAGATCACCTTTTTCATTCTTCAAAAATTCGCAGATAAATTTAGAGGCATTCCTGGCCACTGCCTCTGTAGCCTTTCTCGTATTCAGAAATATAAGGACCTGACCTCCATCCTTCACCGTCTCGATGGCGAGATTTATTACATCCATATCACTCTTTCTCTCAATCCACCTCACTGTTCCATCATTGAAAATGGTTGCATCATTAAAATATACACCCTCGCGCAAAGGCACAGGTCTCCATTCAGACTCAATAAGTCTCGCATCCAGCCATTTAGATATCTCGGAGGCATTCGGTATCGTAGCGCTAAGGGCTATGAACCTCAGTTCTGGATTAAGCCATCTCAAGCGTGTAAGCACCATCTCGAGGGTTGGACCACGATGAGGGTCTCCTATCAGATGAACCTCATCAGCTATAACAAGATCTATCTCCTTGAGCCATGAGGCTCGATGCCTTAAGAGGGAATCCATCTTCTCATTCGTAGATATTATGAGATCTGCATTGTAAAGCCAGGGGTCTGCACTATCATAATCACCAGTACTCTGCATTACCTTTATTCCAGAATCTCCATACTTCTTCGAGAAATCGTCATATTTTTCCCTTGCCAGTGCCCTCAGGGGTACAAGATATATAACCTTTCCACCCCTTTCTATAGCCTGGAGTGCTGCCATCTCAGCGATAAGCGTCTTTCCAGAGGCTGTTGGTGCAGAAATTACAAAGGGTTTGCGGGTTTTCAAAAGTCCTGCCTTTATAGCCATAACCTGAGGAGGATAAAGCTCTTCTACACCAGATGATGAAAGGATATTTATAAGCCTTAATGAGCCACCATATTTCCCAAGATCTGCAACAACCATAAGATTAGCTTATCCAAAAGGGTAGGAAAAAACAAATATCCATTTTATTACCTTAACGTTGCATAATATAACCTAATTTTGGAAGGCGGGCATGGTGAAAAACCTTTTATCTGCGATACCGATAGCAGCATTTCGTATCATGAAGCGATCTATATTGAACGGCA
>JBKBUA010000034.1:4318-12709 GCA_046290845.1 Thermodesulfovibrionales bacterium | reverse complement strand
TGGGCATGGTGAAAAACCTTTTATCTGCGATACCGATAGCAGCATTTCGTATCATGAAGCGATCTATATTGAACGGCACCACAGGTGCAATTCTGATTAAGGCATCACATTTAATATCAAATCGCATTATAAAAGGTTTTGAGGCGTGCCTGCCTTCCAGTTTTTGCAACATTAGGGTTATAGAAGCGAGGGCTTCAGAGGATGCAGACAGGTTTAAAAGGCATAAGATTTAGGGGAATCCGTATGGATCCCCCTTAGAAACTACTTTGCTATTATCTCGTATGTGCCGTCTTTATTCCATTTGAAGGATGCAAAGAGATAACGGGCATTAAAGCCCTGTTCTTTCAAAATATCATAGGCTATGCTTGCCCTTGGTCCATCCTGACAGTGAACTATTATCTCTTTGTCCTTTGGCAATTCCACCCATCTCCAATCAAGTGTATCAACAGGGATATTTATTGTTCCAGGAATCTTACCTTTTTTCGCCCTCTCATCTGGTCTTCTCACATCAAGGACAATCTTATCAGGCGGGATATTTTTTACAATATTTTTGAATTCATCAACACTTATCCTGCCAGGTAGTTGGGCTGGTTTATAATCCACCTTTGCAAGAAATGAGTTGCTTGCTGTAGGATAGCCTTTTGCCTTCCAGGCATCTATCCCACCATTAAGGATAGATAGGTTATCATGGACATTCACCCTTAATGCCCTGTAGACCCTTTCAGCCTCTTTTTGATTATCAGAGTAAATTATTATGCGTGCAGTCTTATCCGAGGGCAGTGCATTATGAATTGCCTCAACATCAGCGGCGGGAAGGTTTATAGCCATTGGCAGATGCTCCTTTTGTGCCTTATCAGGCTCTCTAATATCTACGATTACAAAAGAACCAGGCTTCGCATTATCAATAAGAAACTTTACAAATTCAGGCTCTGTATAAACAGGGTAACCTGTCATCCTCCATCCAGGCATCCCAGCATAGTACATTTTTACATTCTTATAGCCGTATCCTTCCTTTACCACCCGGTAAAAGTTTGGCGTCATGCTTCAACCATAGCTATTACAATAAGCAACTATAAGGGTATTTTTGTCTTTCGGTAGTCTGTCCTTATACTTAAAAAACCTGTAATTTGGAAGATTTTGTGACATTGGAATATGGCCTTCCTGATAGTTTGAGACACCTCTTACATCAAAAATGACATAATTGGCATCTTTTGGGTTTTTGTTTAATAATTTTACTAACTCTTCTGTCTCGATTACATCCTCAGACGGTAGAAAAGATGCTGGCGTTTTGTAACTAACCTCGGTTGCAATCAGCTTATTATCATCTTTTTTAAACCTCACCATTACGATCTTTTCATTTGCAAGCTCTTTGATAGTTGTTAGATTCTTGGCCAGCTTTGTTGACTTGTCATAGGTCAATTCCCAGACATCTCCATTAACCTGGACTTGAAAGGAATCATCCTTTTGGCTCCCTGCCCTTACAAATCCCCATAAGGTGCTACCATCAGACTTATGGCAGGATTTACATGTCTCCGAGACCTGAGCCTTGATAGATGCTGCGACAGGATCTGATGAAAAAAAACAGACCACTGCAGCAACAAGGAAGATCAATAGCCACCTCTTACCCATAAACAAACCTCCTTGAATTTTTAAGTCTTATTTGGCAATAAGCAAATGCTGCGCCAGAGGTTAATATCTGATTATAAAGGATTTTTCGAAATTGGATTATTCTAAATGAAAATGCATTTTGCAATGCCTTTGCAGAATGCAAGGTTATTGAAGGTTATATTTCTTTATCTTTCTCCAGAGAGTGGTTACATCTATTCCGAGAGATTCGGCAGCCCTGTTTTTCTGTCCATCAAATTCACGAAGTGTACGTTGAATTAAAAACTTCTCCATATCTTCTATTTTCATAAGTCCAATACATGACATAGGATCTAAAGGCTTGCCTGTTATTTCAGGAGGTAGAGAGGGTGGCGTTATTTCAGAGGAGGCCTCCATGATAACAGCCCTCTCTATAACATTTTCTAATTCCCTTACATTTCCGGGCCATGAATAGCCTGTCAAAATCTCCATAGACTTTGTGCTTATCTGTCCTATCTCTTTTTTGAATTTACTCCTGTATTTATTGAGAAAGTGGTAAGCAAGAAGAGGTATATCTTCTCTTCTTTCCCTTAAAGGCGGAATGTTTATATTTATCACATTCAACCTGTAATAAAGGTCCTTTCTAAAACGTCCTGATGCTACCTCATTGGAAAGGTTCACATTTGATGCAGCAATAATCCGCACATCAACTTCTTTAGGAGTTGATGAGCCTACCCTCATGATTGTGCCTTCTTCAAGAACTCTCAAGAGCTTTATCTGCATCGAAGGCGATGTATTATTTATCTCATCCAGGAATATTGTCCCCCCGCTGGCCGTTTCGAATAGACCTTTCCTCTGAGTTATCGCACCTGTAAATGCACCCTTTTCATGCCCAAAAAGCTCGGACTCCAGCAGGCTCTCTGATATGGCTCCACAATTAACAGGCAAAAAAACATTTTTAGACCGATGGCTCCTTTTGTGAATGAGTCTTGCCACAAGCTCCTTACCAGTGCCTGTCTCTCCCTGAATCAATACCGTTGCATCAAGCGGAGCAGCCTTTTGTATAATCCCTTTTATGTTTTCGATGGCTTTGCTCGTGCCTATAAAATCTGTCTCTGCAAAACTCGCTACCTCCTCAGAAAGCCTTTTATTTTCTCGAAAAAGCCCTATATAATCTTCTGCCCTTTTTACAAGTACAATTAATTGATCGGGGGAAAAGGGCTTCTGGATATAATCATAGGCACCATTCCTTATAGCCTCTATGGCAGATTCGATAGTGCCATGGGCAGTAATCATGATCACGAGGGCATCGGGATTAGCCTGTTTTGCAAACATTAATATCTGCAAACCATCTATATAAGGCATTTTTAAATCCGTAATTACCACATCATAATTCCTTTCTCTTAGCAAGACAACCGCCTCCCGGCTATCAGAGACCGCTGTAACACCATATCCTTCTTCAGATAATATCTCCTCTATAAGTTGCTTCATCCGTATATCATCATCAATAACCAATATCTCAAGCATTATTGCCCTCCGTGGCAGGCAACTTCACAATAAAGGTCGTTCCTTTTCCAGGCTCACTCTGAACCTCTATAAAACCATTATGCTCCTTAATTATACCCATACATACAGAAAGACCGAGGCCGGTTCCTTTATTAACAGGCTTTGTTGTAAAAAACGGGTCAAATATCCTGTGAATATATTCCTCGGGTATTCCGGGACCTGTGTCCTTTATCTTGCAGGTAACAAAACTGTCTCCTGAAAAAGATGTCCGAATCTCTATAACACCATCTGAGTCTATAGCCTGTATAGAATTTAAAAGGATATTAAAAAATACCTGCTCCATTTGTCTTGGATCTGCTTTTATATAAGGAATGTCGCCAAGATCAGAAGTTATTATGATATTGTTTTTTTCAGCCTGTGAAGAAAGAAGCTTGACAACATTTTTTATTACATCATTAATAAAGACCCTTTCCATCCTTGTCTCCTGCTGCCTCGAATAGTTTAAAAGACCTTGAACTATTATCCCTGCCTTTTCTGCCTGTTCAGATATTATCTCAAGCCTTTCTCTCTGTTTCTCATTAAGAGATGTATCTTTTAGAAGAAGTTTGGCATAACCAACCACATTTCCGATAGGATTATTGATCTCGTGGGCAAGACCTGCTGAGAGATAGCCGATTGCAGCAAGTTTTTCAGCATGGCACATCATCGCCTGCTTTTGCTTCTCTTCTGTTATATCCCGAAAGGTCTGCACGCCTCCGAGAACCTTTCCATCAATTTGCCTGATTAATGCGGAACTGACAGACACTATTCGCCTCTGTCCGTCTCTTGTAATAATCTCGCTTTCCTTATTGCGGATTGTCTTGTCCTCATTGTGCAAGGCACAGGCGTCTTCACAGAGCTTTGTCTTAAAGACCTCTTCACAGTGTCTCCCGATGGCTTCAGCCTCATCATAACCGGTAATGGCTGACGCAGCAGGATTAAAGGAGATAATCAGACCATCGCTGCTGGTAACGAAAAGACCATCAGCAAGGCTTTTTACAATAGCCTCAAACTTGCTTTTTTCTATCTGCAATTCCCTTTGTTTTTCCTTTATATCTCTAAAACTTTTCTGAATTTTATCCGACATGTCATTAAAAGCCTTAGCAAGTTGACCAAACTCATTTGGATTATAAATCTCTATAGGTTTTTGCAGACCTCCATTTCTTATTGAACCGACTGCTTCCATTAGAGACCTTACAGGTGAAATCACGAGTTTGTTGATAATAAGATTGTTTACTAAAAAAGCGATAGCATGAACGACCAAAATAAAAATAATGGCAGATAAAATTATTCTTTTTGATATGGAATCTACCCTTTCAATAGAAAAACTTATATCTATTGTTCCGATAGTAAATTCACCTATTGTTATGGGATACCGAAGGTTATAACCTTCCTCCGTAGTTTCTCCTGATTCTGCAATAACCTCTCCATCGCTACGAATAACCCTCAAAAACTTGATATTCTTATCACTGACCACTTCTCTTACATACCTTTCCATAGTGACATAATCATGAACAAGCATGGAGTCCTTTGCAATAGCAGAAAGAATCCTCGCTATAGAATCACCCTTATCTTTCAAGTCATTAATGACAATATTACGCTCAGTAACGATAGCTATGATACTAACAATTATCGTCGAAATTACCACAAAAAGGCTTATTCTTTTATAAAATTGTTTTTTTATGCTCATCTGTCTTCAACGAAATTAACTACTCTTCTTGCCTCAGAAAAATCACTGTCCTTCACTGGAGAAAAACCCACAAATTCAGGGTCTATGCTATTTAGCACCTCTGGTTCCTTTAGACTTAATAGGGCATCCTTCAATCTTTTTTTTATATTTAAAGAAAGTCCCTTTCTACAGACAATAACATGTGGCGGGATACGAAAAGGCCCTGCTATGATCTTTATTGGCCGATCTTTGTACTTTTCATAAATATCTTCCCTCACCCCTCCAGCATCAAAATCTTTATGAGATACCGCAAGAACAACCCTCGAATGACTGCTCAAATAATCATAATACTTTAAATCTCTTAGCCTCACACCTGCTTTATTTAAAAGATATCGGGGATAAAAATGGCTGCCGTATGACTGATGGTCCCCAAAGGCGAAGGATTTACCTTTTAAGTCGTTAATTGTTTTTATATCACTTTCCTTGTGAGCTATTATCACCATACTGTCTATTCTTTCGTCCTTCATCACAAACCTCACAAGTAATTCAACACCGCCAAACCTGTCATTAGCCCTTATATAAGGAGAAGGACCCATAAAGGCAATATCCACTTTTCCCTCACCTATGTTTCTAATGTTCGAGATATAATTAGGGGCAATAACAAGATTTATTTTTAATCCTGTTGTCCTATATAGATATTGAAGTAAAGGGCTAAAATCCTGATAAATCTTAGAAGGATTATCATAAGGATAGATTCCAAAATTCAATTCTTTAGGGTTATCTCTGCATAATGCTTGATGCGGTATCAAAAGGAATACCTGAAAAAGGATAAAGATTCCTGTTAGCTTAAAAAATAGCATAATATATTTTATCAAATTGCCTATTTTACGGTCATCAAAAATTTCCCTTGACAAAACATATCAAATTTTGTTTATATAATATCAAATACATCGGAGGCATAAGATGCTTAAAGGGTTTGCATCATATGTTACATATAGCCTTATAAAGCTTGAACAGGGCTCGCGGCTCGGTGATGCCATAGAATTCTTCATATATGACACAATAAAGATATTTCTGCTTCTTTCGGCTATCATATTCATCGTATCCATAATCAGAAGCTTTTTCCCACCAGAGAAGACGAGAAAGATTCTTTCACATAAAAAAGAATTTATAGGTAACATCCTTGCGGCGCTGCTCGGAGTGGTAACCCCCTTCTGCTCCTGCTCAGCAGTGCCGCTCTTTATTGGCTTTGTTGAGGCAGGAGTGCCCATAGGTGTTACATTTTCATTCCTAATATCCTCTCCAATGGTAAACGAGGTTGCTGTTGTCCTGCTCTGGGGGCTTTTTGGATGGAAGGTCACAGGTATCTATATCGGGACCGGTCTTCTTGTTGCAATATTTGGCGGTTTTATCATAGGAAAACTCAAGCTCGAAAAATGGGTTGAGGAATATGTCTATAAATTCAAGACAGGCCAAACAATGGAGGTTGAAAACAAATCATTTAGAGAGAGGATAGAGTATGCGAGATGGAATACCGTTGACATACTCAAAAGGGTATGGCTTTTTATCATTGTTGCTATAGGCATAGGCGGATTTATTCATGGCTATGTGCCAGAGGATTTTCTTGTTCATTATGCTGGTAAGGGAAATCCCTTTGCCGTACCTGTTGCAGTGGCACTGGGTGTACCATTATATTCCAATGCAGCAGGTGTACTTCCGATTGTTTATGCTCTAATGGAAAAGGGTATGAGCATAGGTACAGTGCTTGCCTTTATGATGGCTGTGACAGCACTGTCGCTGCCAGAGATGATAATCCTGAGAAAGGTCTTGAAGGTTCAGTTACTGGCGGTGTTCGTTGGTATCATGACAATAACAATAATAGCAGTGGGGTATCTGTTTAATGCAATATTGTAATATTAAAAATTACCCAAACAAAAGTGTACGCAAGAACCTTAAACGTTCCTTCGTTATCCCTCCCAACTACTTCTATATATCCAGAAGCAGCATCCCTGAGCATCTCAATAGATTCCTCAATAGTATCTCCTTCGGTAGTAATATCAAGCTACGGGCAATAAACTATGTAACCACCTTCTTCGGCAGGAATAAGTTCAGCAGTAATTTTTATCTTTTTCATACTTTTCCCTCTCAACTTTTAAAATATTATATCACTGTGGATAAAAATGTTAACTCTTAAGTTTAAATGGCAGAGGCTTTTGGACGAGGAAGATAAGACCTGTCCGAGGTGTGGTGGCACCGGGAAGGCATGAAGATCGATTGTTACATGTCATTGAGATGCGGCTCTGAAGATGCCCTAAGAGAAAATATCTCAAAGGCGCTTGAGCTTGAAAATATCAGCGCTGAGGTGAATTTTTATCGCATTACTGAAGATGAAGCAAGGTCTTTGGGTCTGAAGGGTTCGCCCTCTGTATTAGTAGACGGTAAAGATATTCAGCCTGCTGACATTGAGGGATTTTCTTGAAGGATGTTTATTGATGAGTCTGGAAGGCTCTCAAATGTGCCTTCTGTTGAGATGATAAGACAGAAGATTCAAGACTTAAAATTCAAAGTTTAAAAGGAGGATTAAAAATGGAGATTAAGGTATTAGGTCCTGGCTGTGCAAATTGCGAGAAGATGGCAGAAATGGCAAAGAAGGCAGTAAAGGAACTTGGGATTGATGCAAAGATCGAGAAGGTATCCGATATTCAGGAAATCATGAAATACACCATGTCAACCCCTGGTCTTGTGGTTAATGGGAAACTCAAGCATTCAGGAAAGCCGTTGCCGAGCCAAGATAAGGTTAAAGAACTAATAAAATCGGAGATGTAAGATGAGATATAGCAAAAGGGCCTGTTCCCTGGCTATTGCCATATCTCTTGTACTGGCCTTTGCCATGAATGTCTCTGCTGATGAAGGTAAGACCTTCACACTTCAGGATTGCATAGACATCGCACTCAAACAAAGTCCGTTAATCAGGACATCGGAACTCGATATCGAGGCATCACATGAAGGTTATAAGGCATCATGGGGCGCCATCCTGCCGAGGTTGGATCTAAATGCTGCCTATCTCAAGGAGAATCAGGATATACCTTATATTCCTGCTCAAAGCGCAAAGATCCCTGCAAAGTTCAGCGATGAAGTCTATTCATGGAATATATCCTTGAAGATACCTGTCTATGAAGGAGGCAGGCTCTGGAGCAATTTAGATATATCAAGCATTGAGACAGAAGTTCAGAGGTTAAAGAGGGATTTCACAATTCAGGATGTCGTTGCAAATATCACAAATACATTTAACAAACTCTTGCAGTTAAGAGAATTAAAGGCTGCATACCAGAAATCTGTAGAGGCGATCCAGAGGCAGAAAGAAAACACATCACTGCTCGTAAAAACAGGTAGAGCTGCCAATATAGAGCTTTTGAGAATCGATGTGCAGCTTGCAAATGAAAGGCAAAATCTTATCAAGGCAGAGGAGACAATCAATCGCACTAAAAACACCCTTGCCTTCCTTATGGGAATTCAGCCATCCATGATAGCCGACGTATCGGGAAGGCTTGAAGCAGTAGAAAAAGTTAATATAGGCAATTTGTCCGAACTAA
>JBKBUA010000034.1:0-4218 GCA_046290845.1 Thermodesulfovibrionales bacterium | reverse complement strand
GCTTTGCTTGCAAAAAAGACAGAACAGGCAAAGACAAGGATCGGTATCGCATCTTCAAAGAGATACCCATCCATATCCATTGTCGGAAATTATGGCAGCCGGGCAGGAAGTGGAATGAATGGAAATGAAGAGGTCTGGGAGGTAGGTGTTGTTGTCTCTTTGAATATCTTTGATGGCGGCATGACATCGGCAGATATAAAGAAGGAAAGGGTACTTTACGAGAGGGCAAAGGAGGAACTCAGACAGGCAGAACTTCGTGCAGAGACAGAGATCAAAAATGCCCTTTCTTTATTGAAAGAAGCAGAGCATAGAATCGATGCATCAGAAAAGGCAGTAGCACAATCCGAAGAGGCATTGAGAATAGAAGAACTGAAATATAAGACAGGCGCTGGGAATATTACTGATGTCTTGCTCGCACAATCAGCAATGAGCATTGCTCAGGCAAATTATTATCAGGCGTTGTATGACTATAACACATCCCTTATAGAATACAAGCGTGCAACAGGAATGATAGAGGTGAAGAAATGAAAAAGATAATAGCAGTTGTGGTGGCTTTATTATTAATCGTATCGGCCGTGATTATTATAAAAAAGAGAAAGTCAGCAATCGAAAAAACACCAGTGGTCTCTTCCTATCCCTTGACTGTTGATGTGGCAGAGGCAAAAGAGGGAAGCATTTTCAAAACATCACATTATTTAGGTACAATAATGCCATTTAATTATGCCGACATATCTGCACGCATCACTGGCAATATACTCTCTGTAAATGTAAGAGAAGGAGACCCTGTGCATCGTGGACAACTCCTTGTCTCTATAGATGACAGGGCATTAAAGGAAAGGGAATCGGCACAGTTGCTCGAGATCGCCTCTGCAGAGGCCCAGCTTGCAGCTGCAAAAAGCGTTTATGAGACACAACTTGCCGTTTATGAACGGGATGAGATGCTCTACAGGGAGGGTGCGATTTCTCTTGAGGCTATGCAGAAATCAAAGGCTCAAAAGGATTCTGCACTGGCGCAGGTTAAGAGCCTCGAAGAAAAGATCAAGGCATTGAAAAATATCTATCAATCTGCAGCAATAGAAACTTCCTATGCAAGGCTTTATGCGCCCTTTAACGGAGTGGTTGCCAAAAGACTTCAGGAGCCAGGAGACCTTGCAGTTCCCGGCAAGCCGATTCTCAGGATAGAAGGGACATCTCGATTCAAGGTTCTTGTTCAGATCCCCCAGACAGAAATGGCTTTAATGAAAAGAGGCGGCAGAGCGATATTATCGGATGGTCAGAATAAGATGGATGCGGTTATAAGCAGGGTCTATCCGGCGACGACAGTCGGCACAATGGGGGCAATAGAGATAGACCTATCAGCACGACCATTCAACATACCATCAGGAGGTGCTGTTAGTGTTGATATCATAACTGGAAAGACGGATAAGGGAATGATTGTCCCTTTAAATGCATTGCTCGAAAACCAACAGGGCAGCTTTATCTATAAGGTATCAGAAAACAGGATAAAGGTCGTGAAGGTTCTGGTTCTCGGCAAAAACAGCACATCCGCATGCATCAAAGGTGATATAAAAGCAGGAGACATCGTTACAACTGGGGATGAGGGCAAACTTATGAGGCTTTCAGAAGAAATGTCAGTAATACCCGTAAAAGAGGGAGCACGATGAATTTCACCGAAAGATACCTCAAAAGGCCATATCTCATTGTATCACTTATAATGCTTGCTGCATTTGTAGGAATCATCGGATTTAAAAAGATCCCCATAAACCTCTTCCCTGACAGCGATTATCCACAGATAGCAGTAGTTGTTCCATATCCAGGGGCATCTGCAAAGGATATAGAAGATAAGGTTACGAGACTCTTAGAAAAAGAACTCAATACGCTCGATGGACTCAGAAAGATATCCTCATCTACAAAGGACGAGATTACAGCAGTAACTGTAGAGTTCGAATATTCCAAGGGATTAGAGGCTGCAGCAACAGATGCTGCAAACGCCCTGAAAAAGATCGAAGGACAACTGCCGTCTGACATAAGGCCGCCACAGATATTCAAGATAAGCAAGGCAACCCAGCCTGATCTGATCCTTTCCCTAACTCCAAAGGAAAACTCCCCCTATGACCTCGCAAAGATAAGGCAGCTTGCTGAAAACAATATAAAGGAAGATATCCTGAGAATCAAAGAGGTCGCAAATGCAGAGGTCTTCGGTGGCTATAATCCCGAACTTACCATCGTTATAAAACCAGACCTTCTCAATACCTACGGGCTCAATATCACACAGGTAATCTCTGCTATATCAACTCAAAACCTCAATATCCCCAACGGTTTGATAATAAGAGAGAAAGACCAGTATATATTAAAGACACTTGGAGAACTGAACAAAAAAGAGGATGCAGAACGCATTGTTATAGCCCGCATCGGCAACGGGAATATCTATTTGAAGGATGTTGCAGACATAATTCCGGGTTATCAGGAAAGGCAATCTCTCTACCACGGAAATGGAAAACCAGCCATAGGCATAAGCATCCTTCGTTCTCACGAAGGAAAGGACATTGACACCATCCATGCAGTAGAAAAGGCGCTTCCGTCGATAAAGGCAAAATATCCAATGATAAACTTCGAGATTGCAGATACACAGAAAGATCTAATAGAGAAAAGTGTTGACAACATGATAGACGCCCTTCGGGATGCAATAATTATGACCGTTTTTGTGATATTCCTCTTTCTGGCCGACATCAGGGGAATGATAATAGCAGCCATATCCATTCCATTCACATATCTAATTACCTTTGCTGTCATGTACATCATGGGAATGGAATTCAATATGGTAACACTCACAGGTATAATCCTCGCCGTGGGTATGCTGCTTGACGATGCCATCGTTGTCATAGAAAACATAGAGAGACGTTATCACCAGAAGAAAGAGGATATAAAGACTGCAGTATTTGGAGGCACAGACGAAGTCATGCTCGCCATTTTTTCAGGCACATACACAACCATCATGGTTTTGATACCGATAATATTCATTGGCGGATTTGTTCAGACCATTTTGAGACCTCTTTCTGTAACGCTCACAATAGCCCTTGCAGCTTCATACATTGTCTCTGTTACAGTCATACCACTCTTTGCTCCATTAATCCTCAAGACAGAGGCAAAGAAAAACAGGTTAGAAAGGCTGATTCAACTTTTTGATCGTTATATCATATCTCCAATCAGGGATTTCTTTGTTGGCATACTGAACACTGCGTTAAAACACAGGGTATTGTTCCTTATCGGTGCCGTAGTTGCTCTTATATTTAGCATGAAACAAATGCCCCTCGTTGGAAGGGATCTGATGCCTCCAATGGACACAGGAATTATAAAGGTAAACTTCGAGGCAGACTCAAATACATCCCTTTCGCATGTAGAGGATATATTAAACAGGATGGAAGATGTAATAAAAAAAACATATGGTGTTGAGAGAGTCTCTACAACCGTTGGCTCAGAACCAGGAGTCATAAGCTTTGGAAGCGGAAGGATTGCCCAGCAGGGCACAATTACCATCCATCTCGTTGACAGGTTTCACAGGAAAGAATCCATATGGCAGATAGAGAACAGACTAAGAGACGAATTCAGAAAAATACCAGGGTTAAAATCCGTTGATGTCTTTGATTATGGAGCAACAGCAATGTCATCGATTAAGGCGACTGTCGATATAACGATAAGCGGCCCCGATCCTGAAATAATCGATTCCATAGGCACAGATATCATGAAAAGACTGAAAAAGGTTCGTGGGCTTACGAGCATATCGAGGAGCTGGACATATGACAAAAAAGAGATAGCCTTTAAGGTTGATATGCAGAAGGCTGCAATCTACGGTATGTCTCCTGTGACCATATCTCAGCAGATAGCATCGGCGGTAAAGGGGGGCATATCTTCTGTATTTAGAGTTCCCGGTCAGGATGGATATTTCATAAGGGTTCAATTTTCGCGCGACTTCAGGGATAATCTAAGCTCTATAGAATCTATGCAGATTCAGACCCCAAAGGGCGCAGTACCTGTAAGAGAACTGGGGACATTTGAGACAATAAAAACCCAGACATCGATGTCCCGTCAGTATTTACAGCCGACCATGGACATCTATGGTTACAGAAGCACGGCTGCTGTATCGCATATACACGACGATATAGACAGGATTCTTAAAGAGATAAAACTGCCACCAGGTTATACCATTAGTCACGAGGG
>JBKBUA010000346.1:0-556 GCA_046290845.1 Thermodesulfovibrionales bacterium | reverse complement strand
TGACGTTTTGTGTCAGTTTGATGACATCCCGTGTCAGTTTTGCAATATCTGGTAAACGTTCGTTCCCCCATTGCAAGTGTTCTATACCAGTGTCCTAAAAACGGGATAAAACTGTCCTAAAAATGGGATAAATACATTAATTCATGTAAATATAGTAAATCCCGCTAAATTAGCACTGGTGCGGTCTTGTAAGGGTTGGCACGGGTCCTGTAATGACTTTGACACGGTAGAGGTCGGCGGTTCGAAACCGCCCGTGCCTATTGAATTTTTTAACACTTTCAGTTTTTTAGTGTCCTAAAATTGGGATAATTTGGTCGCATTCGGGGTATCTTTTGGTGCCAGAAATCGGTCATATTTTTTGAGTGCCTCTACCTTGTGGGTCGGTGAGAGGTGAGCATAACGAAGGGTCATATTAAGTGTTTTATGCCCTAAAATTTCCTTAACGGTGGTAAGATCCACCCCGGCCATCACGAGGTGAGAGGCAAAGGTATGTCTGAGGTCGTGGAAATGAAAGTCTGTGATGCCTGCACGCCTTAAAGCTAAAGCAAAAGGTCTC
>JBKBUA010000345.1:0-559 GCA_046290845.1 Thermodesulfovibrionales bacterium | reverse complement strand
ATGCTTCCTTCAAATATCTTTCTATCCTTCTTTATTTCTGGAGCGAATATATTTTTAACCCAGGTTGGTGAACCCTTTAAACCGAGCCTTTCAGGGTCTGCTCCTATATTAGCAGCGGTCCATTTCCTGATTTCTGCCTTTTTAGCAGCCATCCTTCCCTTGAGGGATGGAAGTCTCGGCTCATTAAGTTCTTTAACAACAGTGAGTAATACAGGCAGGGTCGATTCCACTATGTCATAGCCCTCTTCCATGAGCCGGTGAACCCTGATATAATCAGGCCTTATCTCTTCTATCTTTTTTACATAGGATATATGAGGGATGTTCAGAAACTCTGCTATCTCGGGTCCTACCTGAGCCGTATCTCCATCAATGGCCTGTTTACCACAGAGGATTATATCAGCCCGCAATTTATCAATAGCCCTCGAAAGTGTATAGGATGTAGCCAGGGTGTCAGAGCCTGCAAAGGCCCTGTCAGTAATCAAAAGTACATCATCAGCACCCATTGATATTGCCTCTCTGAGGGCAGTCTCTGCCTGGGGAGGTCCCATCGTTATGACAG
>JBKBUA010000344.1:0-561 GCA_046290845.1 Thermodesulfovibrionales bacterium | reverse complement strand
ATTGACACAACCGTAACGTAAAGTATATACTTAAATAAAAGTTTCAATCAATCCCTCAGGGGATTTGTAGAAACCCCTGGGGGTTTTTATTGAAAAAAAGAGGTAAAGATGAAGTTTGAAGATTTTTCTCTGAGTAAAGAAACATTAAAGTCCATATCAGATATGGGTTTTGAAGAACCAACGCCGATTCAGGTCTCTGCGATACCGTTGCTACTAAAGGGATTTGATGTAGTAGGTCAGGCACAGACGGGAACAGGAAAGACTGCTGCCTTTGGCATACCAATTGTGGAGAAATGCAAGAGGGGTAAAAATCCCTTTGCCATAATACTTGAACCGACAAGGGAACTTGCGGTACAGGTCTCTGAAGAGATCAACAGGATAGGGAGGTTCAAAAAGGTCAATGTCCTGCCCGTTTATGGTGGCACATCAATAGAGAGGCAGATAAAGGCATTAAGAAGGGGTGTTGATATTATTGTTGGAACGCCAGGTCGAATTATTGACCATATAAACAGGAAAACCATCTCCCTTTCTGATATAAAGGTTGTTGTCCTGGATGAGGCA
>JBKBUA010000343.1:0-563 GCA_046290845.1 Thermodesulfovibrionales bacterium | reverse complement strand
ATGATGATAAAGCCTGTCTCTTACATCCCTGACAACCTTCGCGCCCACTGAACGCATAAGGTAGGAATGGAAGAAAGTAAAGACCCCCCTTGCAAGGAATACTAAGAGAACAGCGATGCTGAGAAGGATAAGGAAGTTAGGATCCCTGCTCACAAAGACCTTATCAACAGCAGGCTTTACGAGCCAGGCCATGGCACCGTTTGTGCCTGATACTGCAAGGCTACATAATCCTGCAATAACAAGTCGTTCCCAGTAAGGCCTTACGAGTAAGAGCATCTTCTTCAGTTCTTTCATATCCAGCCTGTCATCTCTGCTATCATCTCTGTAACACTGCCTGAAGGATTCCTGTTTGAAAAAAGACTCCTTAAATTGTTAAGATTGAGCACCATCTCGTCTCTATAATTTCTATCAATCAGTATTTTTCTTAATTCCCTCATTATCTCCTCAGGCCTTGCCCTGTCCTGAATTAATTCAGGGACTATCCCTTTTCCTGCAAGGATATTCACCAGAGATATGTATTTAACCTTCAGGATGATCCTGCCTAAGAAATAGCTGATAGGGGA
>JBKBUA010000342.1:0-564 GCA_046290845.1 Thermodesulfovibrionales bacterium | reverse complement strand
GGAGATGGGAAGGGCATTAAGATAGTTGTAAATGTAGACCCTGAATCAATCAATCAGGGACTGTCTTCCCAGTATCTTCCTTGCTGAATTAATATCCTGTTTTATAGATTCCCTCAATCTTTCGATATCTGGGAATCTCTTCTCTCCCCTCAAACGTTCGAGAAAATAAACAGTTATCGGGCTACCGAGCAGATCGCCATTGAAATCGAGGATATGAACCTCGAGACTCAATCCCACATCACCAAAGGTAGGATTCCTTCCTATATTCATGACCCCACCGTAGAGCCTTTCACCCAGGGCAACTCTCACGGCATAGACACCCTCTGATGGTATCAGGTCATAGGTCGTTTCGATATTTGCTGTCGGTATATTGAGGAGTCTTTCTCCCCTGCCCTTTCCCTTAATCACTGTCCCCTGAATCATATAGGGCCTTCCCAGCAGTCGTGACGCCTCATAAACCATCCCCTTAATTAAGAGCTTTCTTATAAGGCTACTGCGGACTACACGACCTGAAATGATCTTATTCCTGACCACCACTGTTCTGAACCCGTATCTATATCCCAG
>JBKBUA010000341.1:0-564 GCA_046290845.1 Thermodesulfovibrionales bacterium | reverse complement strand
AAAGGAGGAAGATTTGAGAGAGACCTCTGAAGGCATTTCAGACATTGGCCTTGAGGCGAAGTGGCGCTTCTATGAAAAGGATGGATTAAGTCTCGCCTTAAAACCGGGATTAACCCTTCCTTCAGGGGATGAGGATAAAGGTCTTGGAACTGGTAGGGTAACCTTAAGTTTATTCTTCATAACAACATATGAGCATTCACCCTGGGCAATTCATTTTAATGGAGGATATATCAGGAATGAGAATAAGACCAATGAGAGGAAAGATGTATGGCATCTCTCCCTGGCAGGCACATTTGAGGTTATAGAAAATCTCAAGTTAGTCGGCAATATAGGGATAGAGAGGAATACCGATAAGGAGTCAAGGACAGACCCAGCCTTCATACTCGCAGGCCTTATTTATTCCCTCTCAAAGGACCTTGATATTGATGCAGGTATAAAGGCAGGGCTTAATAAGGCTGAAACTGATTACAGTATTCTCGCCGGCCTAACCTGGAGGTTATGATGCATATACCAGATGGGTACCTTGGGCCAATAACTTTCGGAAGTCTCTGGGCGATTATGTTG
>JBKBUA010000340.1:0-565 GCA_046290845.1 Thermodesulfovibrionales bacterium | reverse complement strand
AAATAGAAAATATCTCCTTTTCTACACCATGGTCGTCTTACTCTTTTAAGAAGGAGATTTATAAGCCCTATTCACTACCAAAGGTTGCTGTCATTAACGACAGGGTCGTGGGATATATATGTGTTGAAAGGATTATCGATGAAGCCCATATCCTGAACTTGGCTGTGCACCCTGACTTCAGGAAAATGGGCATAGGAAGTCTTCTTGTAAGCAACATCTTAGAGGAACTAAAAAATACAGGCTGCCGATATGTATATCTTGAGGTGAGGGCCTCGAATATTGCGGCGAAAAGGCTATACGAGGGTTTTAGATTCAAGGTCATTGGCGTAAGGAAACATTATTATATCCATCCCGAGGAGGACGCCTATGTGATGATGCTCGAACTGGACGAATAAATAATCTTCGATAAATAAAGGGAAAAATGAAAAATTTTTATATTGAAATTTAGAGCCTAATATTATTAATTTAAACAACTCCAGGAGGCAGTTTATCTTTACCAAATTATACAGAGGTTTAGGATGGAAAGGATACTTGTTGTAGACGATGACCATGACCTACGGTTAAC
>JBKBUA010000339.1:0-566 GCA_046290845.1 Thermodesulfovibrionales bacterium | reverse complement strand
GAAATGAAATCCAACCCTAATATACACCATCGTCGGTCTATCCGCCTGAAAGATTATGATTATTCACAGGCAGGGGCGTATTTTGTAACGATATGCACATACAAGAGGCAATGTTTATTTGGACATATTATAAATGGAAAAATGGTCTTAAATGAATATGGCCAATGCGTAGAATACACGTGGAAAGATTTAATCAATCATAATTTTAATATTTTATTGGATACATTTGCCATTATGCCTAATCATGTGCATGGGATTGTTATCCTTCAGGATATTGACAACAACAAACATACCGTAGGGGCGGGTTCTGAACCCGCCCCTACAAAAAAACCATTATTATTTGAAATTGTTCGACAATTTAAAACATTTTCTGCTCGACGGATTAATCAATTACGTAATTCTTCTGGCATTCCCCTCTGGCAGCGAAATTATTATGAACACATTATCCGTAATGAAGATGAATTAAACAAAATCAGGGAATACATAATAAACAATCCCTTAAAATGGGAATTAGATATTGAAAACCCAGAACGGAAAAAGGATTACAAAGATACAACAACCTATCT
>JBKBUA010000338.1:0-566 GCA_046290845.1 Thermodesulfovibrionales bacterium | reverse complement strand
CATGTCCTGTCGAGACTGAGGGATGAGATGTCTCTCGATCTTTACGCAGCTTATATTGATCATGGCCTTAGACCTGTAGAAACACCAGGAGAGATTAGTTTCTGTAAAGGTCTTTGCGATAGTCTCTCTATTCTCATGAAAGTAAGGGCTATTGAAGTAAAAGAATATGCAATTCAAAGAGGATTGGGCAAACAAGAGGCAGCGAGACATCTGAGGTATGAGGCTCTGAAGAAGATAGCCTCAGAGGTCGGGGCCTCTAAGATAGCCCTCGGCCATAATGCTGATGACCAGGTTGAGACATTCTTTATTAATCTCCTTAGAGGCACAGGCCCGAGAGGGCTTTCCGGCATACCGCCTGTAAGGGAAAATATAATAAGGCCCTTAATCGAGACAAAAAGGAAGGATATAGAAGAATTTATAGATGAGGAAGGATTAAATTTTATCATTGACTCTTCAAACCTCAGGAAGGATTATCTCAGAAACTGGATAAGATTATCCCTTATCCCTGAAATGAGAAAGATCAATCCTTCCCTGACAGAGACCATGACGCGAATGATGGGTATACT
>JBKBUA010000337.1:0-569 GCA_046290845.1 Thermodesulfovibrionales bacterium | reverse complement strand
GCATCAATAGCTATTAGTTCAGCAAATTCGAGAAAGTCAGCGACCCTGAGAGCCCTCTCAAGTTCCTGATTCAACCCTTCTCCTGTGCCAGGAATGATCACATTCTCATAGAATTCTGCCCTGATTTCAGGTATGAGCCTTAATGCCTCCTTTAGGCTATCTTCTGAACGGGCCATCCCAACCATATCCCACATGATTTTGCCGAGCTGACGATGAAATTCCCTTACGGTTTTTTTACCCTTAATTGTGAGTAATCTTTTGATTTGTGCTTTTACCTCCTCCTTGGCCTTCCTGAATTCAGCATGTTCAATTTTGACCTTTCCAGGCTCTGTTCCTGCAAGATAATCTGAGATTGTATAAGGAACGATGAAGTAACCATCTGCAAGGGCCTGAAGAAGGGCATTAGCACCTAAGCGGTTTGCTCCGTGGTCTGAGAAGTTTGCCTCTCCAAGGACAAAGAGACCAGGTATATTGCTCTGAAGATTATAGTCGACCCAGAGCCCTCCCATGGTATAATGGGGAGCGGGATATATTCTCATTGGTTGTTCATAGGCATTCTCGCCTGTTAT
>JBKBUA010000033.1:0-16325 GCA_046290845.1 Thermodesulfovibrionales bacterium | reverse complement strand
ATTGTTACCGTTGTTCATGGCAGGCGACTTTTAACAGAAGAAGTTCTTTCAGAATAGTTTAGGTATGGCAAAACAGATTAAGTCCATTACAGCACGGACAAGGTAATACACTGATGAGAACCATAAAAGAGGAGATAATCTAGCTTAATGAATTTAGCCCATTTGGGGTTTTTAAAGCCAAATAATGCAGATAGTACTAAAACATCCTTATTATTTTTAAATGCATTTTTCGGGTTAACAAAGATTTTCTAAGGTTAAACAGATGGGCAAAAAGGGGCGTTTAAGAGACAATAAAGAGGGTTTTAAGGGCGATATAAGCATCCGTCGTTTTGCCATAACCTATCTCATCCTGATGGGAGCCTTTTTATCCTCCTAGGGCTAAAACCGATTCAGGATGTAATAGACATTAACGGGCTTTATACAGAGGGTGTTGTGAGATTAACCTCAAAGGTCCTGAGTATTGTAGGGCTCCCTTGCACATATAAGGGTTCGATAATACAACTTCCATCGATAGCCCTTGATGTAAGGTTTGGCTGTAACGGTCTTGAGGCGGTGATGATTTACACTATCGCAGTCATAGCCTTTCCATCGACATGGAAGAAAAGAATAATAGGAATAGCTTTAGGCTTTCTGATAATCCAGGTGATAAACATATTGAGGATAGCAGCCCTTGCCTATTCAGGGGTTTATTTCAGAAGTCTCTTTGAATATATTCATATATATTGCCCAGGGCATGATGATAGCCGTCTCCCTGGGGATATTCTTTATCTACCTCAATTATGCAACAAGACAGAAGACAGAGGCTTAGACTCATCATAAGGACAGCAATAATCTTTCTTATCTCTTACATTGCCTTTCTTGTCCTGTGGATACAGGTAAAGGATTACTATGGGTATGCAGTGACCTATGTAGGGTCAAAGATTGTAATGTTCATTAAGGATGTAAGGCTTGAGGAGATAACAGAGGAAGGGAAGGATACATTACAGGCAACATTCTCACCACTCAGGCACAAGGTTGACATCCTAATAGACATCCCTGTAAAGACCTCATCCTATACCTTTAATGCACCATTAACACTTGCGATAATGGCAGGGCTTTATTCTTATCTAAAGAAGAGGGGAAGGGCATATCTGGAGGGCCTGTTGATTCTCTTAGGTGTTCACCTCCTCTATGTCTTCTCTTTAGAGGCAGAAAACCTCACTATGATATTCATTGATAGGGGCCTTGAGGCAGTGAATAAACCGAAGGTCTTCTTCTATCAATTCCTCTGGCAGTTCACAGATAACATGATAATCCGATTCGAACCATTCCTGATAGGGTTTTATATGTTTTTCAGGTTTGGAAAAGGATAGGCCATAAGAAGGATTTTTGTTCTGTAATTTGACATTAACCTATTCTGAAAGCAATAATTATATATGAGATATAACTCCTTTGGAGCCTATCTAAGAAAGAGATTCGGCACAACTGTTCACAAGGTAAATATCGATGCAGGTTTCACATGTCCGAACAGGGATGGAACAGTTGGGGTCGGTGGCTGCATTTACTGTAATAATGATAGCTTCAGACCCAGTTCCTGTAAACCGACCCTTTCTGTTCGGGAACAGGTGACAAATGGAATTGCCTACCTGAAAAAGAGATATAAGGCGGAGAGATTTATAGCCTATTTTCAGCCTTATACAAACACCTATGCCTCTACCGATGAGCTTGAGCGTCTTTACAGGGAGGCCCTTGAAGAGCCAACGGTTATTGGTCTTGCCATAGGAACAAGACCTGATTGTATTGATGAAGAAAAACTCTCACTCCTCGAGGACCTTGCAAAGGATTATTTTATCCTTATTGAATATGGTCTCCAGTCTATCCATGATAAGACCTTGAGATATATAAACCGAGGCCATGACTACGGTGCCTTTTTAAAAGCCCTCGATATGACAGCAGGAAGGGGCATCGAGATAGGTGCCCATATAATAGTAGGGTTTCCAACAGAGACGAGGGACGAGATGCTCGCCATGGCAGAAGAAATTTCTTTGATGCCTCTCCGTTTTCTAAAGATACATCAACTCCAGGTTATTAAGGATACGGTACTTGCCGAGATTTACAGGAGAGAACCCTTTTATGTTTTCAGTTACAGGGATTATTTGAACTTTCTCGTTGATTTCATAGAGAGATTGTCTCCTGAGATCGTTATCCAGAGATTATTTGCTACAGCCCCTGATGATATCCTTATAGCACCTATATGGGAGAGAAACAGGAATGAGATATTAAGAGACCTCGAAGAACTTTTCGAGAGGAAAGATACCCGTCAGGGGAGCAAATTCAGACCAGCGATCCATAAAGAGTTATTCTTGATTCCCGCCAAAGGCGGGATGCGTGATCCGTAATTATTTAAAATCCATCACCCATCACTCATCACTCATAACTCATTACGCATCACCCGTCACTTATTTAGGGAATGACCTAATGGGATAAAAGGACTCTTAAGGTCTGTGATATTTACGGGTTTTAATTTGATAAGTAATTATGATTTATAGATAAATATTTTTTATTTGACCATAAACTAACTATTATATTACTTTTATAAGATTTTAAAATTATTATGATTTCAAAGCCATTCCTATTCCTGCTCAATAAGGGGTCGGAAAATTTCATTAAAAGAGGAGGATTTTATGCCAAAGAAGTATGATACCCCGCTCTTGGATGAACTCGAAAAGGGCCCGTTTCCGAGCTTTGTAAAGGAGATCAAGAAGGCAGCAGCAAAGAATGATATGGCTGCTGATGAGCTCGGGCAACTCGAAAAGTCCTATCGGGACAAGAGGGGCTACTGGAAGCATGGTGGAATTGTGGGAGTTCGTGGTTACGGTTCAGGTATTATCGGAAGATATTCTTCCCTGCCCGAGGAATTTCCGAATGTTGCTAATTTCCACACCGTAAGAATCAATTCCATAGCAGGTCTGTTCTACACCTCAAAGGCTCTCAGAGAGATATGCGACATTTGGGATAAGTATGGAAGCGGATTAACAAACATGCATGGTTCAACAGGTGACATAATTTTGCTTGGAACCACGACAGAGAATCTTGAAAACCTCTTTGCGGAATACTCATCAAGGGGATGGGACCTCGGCGGTTCAGGGTCAGCTTTAAGGACACCGAGTTGCTGTGTTGGCCCAGCAAGGTGTGAATGGTCAAATATTGATACCCTCGATATAACCTACAGCCTTACCCAGGAGTTCCAGGATGAGCTTCACAGGCCAGCTTTTCCTTATAAGTTTAAGTTCAAAACCGTAGGATGTGCTGTTGATTGTAATGCCTCAATAGCCCGCGCAGACTGCTCTATCATTGGAACCTGGAAGGGAAAGATAGAGATAAACCAGGACGAGGTGGCAAATTATGCTAAGAACGGGATGAATATACAGGAAGAGATAGTGAACCTCTGTCCGAGCAAGTGTATGAGCTATGATGGAAAGACCCTGAAGATAAACGATGAGGACTGCGTAAGATGTATGCACTGTATAGCAAAGATGACAAAGGCCCTGAAACCAACAGGTGAGAAGGGAGCATCGATTCTCATCGGAAGTAAGGCACCCTTTGTTATAGGTGCAACCCTTTCTTGGGTTATAGTTCCCTTCATGAAGATGGAGCCTCCGTATACGGAATTGAAGGACTTGATCAGGAAGATGTGGGAATTCTGGGATGAGCACGGAAAGAACAGAGAGAGGCTCGGAGAGCTTATTATTAGAAAGGGAATGAGAGAATTCCTCGAGTATATTGGCCTTGACCCCATGCCACAGCAGGTCAAGGAACCGAGGAGAGACCCCTTCTTCTTCTGGAAGGAAGAGGAACTTATTCCGAACTCACAGTTACTTAAAAAATAAATTTTAAGGAGGATTTAAATATGGCTGCACCACAGAGAAGAACAGATATAGGCCCGCCTCATTACAAGGATTTCTTGCCGCCTGTAATTCAAAAAAACTATGGTGACTGGAAGTATCATGAAGAACTCAGCGCAGGGGTAATGGTCCATGTTGCAAACAGCGGTGATAAGATTTGGACCGTAAGGGTAGCCTCTCCAAGGTTGCTAAGCACCGATACCATCAGGGAGATGGCTGATATTGCCGAGAAATACTGCGGGGGTTATCTGAGGTTTACCACGAGGAATAATGTTGAGTTCCTCGTCTCAGAGGAGAAAAATGTAGAGCCCCTTGTAAAGGAACTGAAGGATAAGGGATACATGATCGGTGGCATTGGTAGCAGGATAAGTAATGTCGTCCATACCCAGGGCTGGATTCATTGTCATTCCGCTGCTACCGATGCGTCAGGCCTTGTTAAGGTCCTTATGGATGAATTTGCCGATTATTTCACAACAAAGGAAACGCCCAATAAGGTCAGGCTTGCTGTTGCCTGTTGCACAAATATGTGCGGTGCTGTTCACTGCTCTGACATAGCTATTGTTGCAGTTCACAGAAAGATCCCTGTAGTCGACCATGACAAGGTCAAGAATATGTGTGAGATACCATCAACTATAGCTGCTTGCCCTACAGGTGCAATAAGTCCTGATCCTGCCAAGAAGAGCGTTAAAGTAAATCCTGACAAATGTATGTACTGCGGAAACTGTTTTACCGTATGCCCTCCGATGGAGATACATGACCCCGAGTTTGATGGTGTTGCTATCGTTGCAGGTGGTAAGGTCGGCAACCTGAGGAGTAATCCAAAATTCTCAAAACTCGTTGTACCCTTTATACCAAACAACCCACCCAGATGGCCTGAGGTTACTGCGGCGGTAAGGAAGATATTGGATGCCTATGTAGCTGGGGCAAAGAAACATGAAAGGGTAGGAGAGTGGATAGAGAGGATTGGATGGGAAAAGTTCTTTAAGGTAACCGGATTACCCTTCACCCATCAGCATATCGATGACTTCGTGATTGCAAGAGAGACCTTCAGGACAGCAGCAACATTTAAGTGGTAAAAATTTAATGCAGGGGCGCAAGCAAATCGCCCCTGCAATTTATGAAAGGGGTGCAAAATGGAGAAGGAAGAAGTAAAAAAGAAGATTTATGAATTAGTAGAAAAATCCACAGGAAAGAAAAAGCTGAAATCCAGCGATATTCAAAAGACCATCTCCGCAGAACTTGGCATCTCGAGGGATGAGGTAAAGGATGCGCTTAAGGATCTCATTGATGAGGGTAAACTGATTTATACATATTTTGGCGGGAGTTTTGTAGAGATACCACCGAAATAAGGGGTATCAAAGATTTTCAATATAACCATCTCGCCCAGGGCGGGATAAACGCCATTAATCATTGAAAGGTAGGGGTAATCATGAATTGCCCCTACTTATGTTGTCAAATAAATCATATCGCATCTGTAAGGACCTTGAAGCTGCCCATCGTTCCTTCCACTAGTACAGTTCTAATGGGCAATCTTTGTGAACCTATTCGTTGAATCCTGAAAATTGATAAGATATTATCAGACCGTTATCCCGTCTATCCTCCTGAGACCTGCCTTCAAGGCCAAATTGATTGCCTCTGAATATTCCTTTGTCGTTATCCGTCTGTCGAGTGGTGGGTATTCGAAGGCCTTATAACAGGGGTAGTATTGATCCATGATATTTATATATGTGTTCCTTGAAATCTCCTCTGCTATGAATCTTACAACCTCACCTGTACCTGCTATGCCTTCTGGAAGGACGAGGTGTCTTATGAGAAGCCCTCTGAGGGCTATACCCCTTTCATCTATTATTAAATCTCCAACCTGCCTGTACATCTCCTTAATGGCAGCCTTTGCTACCTGTGGATAATCCTTTGCCTTTGAATATTTCATGGCCATCTGAGGATCTGAGTATTTGAAATCAGGCATATATATGTCTATAACACCATCGAGTATCTTTATAGCCTCGAGGGATTCATAGCCACCGCAATTGTACACAATTGGAATATTCAATCCCTTTTCTGAGGCGATGGCCAGAGAGTGAAGAATCATTGGCATCTGGTGTGTTGGGGTAACGAGATTAATATTGTGGCATCCCATATCCTGAATCTCTAACATTATATCTGCAAGCCTCTCAAAGGTAATTTCTTCACCCTCACCGAGGTGACTTATAGTCCAGTTCTGGCAGAATATGCACTTAAGGTTACAGTAACTAAAAAATATCGTTCCTGAACCGAACCTGCCAACGAGAGGTCTTTCTTCACCAAAGTGAGGACCCCAGCTTGATACAAAGGGTCTGTCACCTGTCTTACAAACTCCTTTTTCGCCTGCTGTCCTGTTGACCTTGCAATTTCTCGGACAGAGGGTGCATTCCTTCAGGAGGGTCTCAGCATTCCTGACCTTTTCCCATAGTTCATGTGTTGATAGCCTTCTGTAGGCGGGGGTAAAGGTCTTTGTCATTTATTTTATTATATATGCCATATCTTAGTCTGCATGAAGGATGTGCCTCCTGTTGCTCAGGGCGCAAGTTTGTTGGCTATTTCCTTGCAGTGCCAGGCTATACTCTTTATGACATCGAGGATGTTTATATACAATGCCGAGGCCTTTGGCAGGCAGAGACCCTCAATAAGTCTTTCTTCATGCTGTGTGGCATAATCAGTTGCCCTTCTCACAATTCCAGCCTCCGACTCTCTTATATAATTCCCGAGTATAGAGTTTGGTGCAAGTATTATATCAGAGGCAGGTCTGATGATGTCTGCAAGTCTCTGAAGCAGGAATGTTATCTCGGAGATAGCACGATCACTGAAAAGGATGTCTTCCTTTACCTTTGTTGAAATTAACTCTGAAAGTTTCTCGATATTTTCTGCAATCCTGAGAAGGCTGGTCGGCACAGTGGTATAGTGCCTCATGTGAGGATTGTCTCTTGCCTGAACTACAACCTTCTCTGTCATAGAAAGGATGAGCCTTTTTAAATCACCAATCCTTTCCTGTATACCAATAAGAGGAGTAACGTTATTATAGATAAAGGCCGTCTGAAGTGATGATATGAATTCCTCGAGGTTGCCACCAATATCATTAAGGGTCTTTAACATCTCCTTTGCATCTTCTTTCATAGTGCCTCCTTTCCAAGTTAGTTTAAATAATGTTCGGATGAGAAAAGGCCGGTACTCAGGTAGCGGTCCCCTCGATCAGGAAAGATAACCACCACCCTTTTCCCTTTTTTCAACCTTTCAGCCACCTTCGTTGCTGCCCACATTGCAGCGCCTGAAGATATTCCTGCCAGTATGCCCTCTGTGAGGGAGAGCAGCCTAGTCGTATTCATTGCATCCTCGTCTGTTACAGGTATTATCTCGTCGTAGACCTTTGTGTTCAGGACACCGGGAAAGAACCCGGCTCCGATACCTGCTATCCTGTGTCTGCCTGGAGCACCTCCTGATAGTATTGCTGATGCTGCGGGTTCAACCGCTACGACCAGGGTGTGAGGGTTTCTTTCTTTCAGTACCTCTCCTACCCCTGTGATAGTCCCACCTGTTCCAACTCCTGCCACAAAGGCGTCAGGAATGCCAATGGAATCTATTATCTCGATAGCGGTGGTTTTTCTGTGAACCTCGGGATTGGCAGGATTCTCGAACTGCATCGGCATAAAATAATCTGGGTTATCCCTGTATATCTCCTCTGCCTTTTCAACGGCGCCGAGCATTCCTTTATCCCCTGGTGTTAATATCAACTCCGCTCCATAGGCCTGGAGTAATTGCCTTCTCTCAAGGGACATAGTTTCTGGCATGGTGAGGATAAGTCTATATCCCTTAACAGCAGAGACCATTGCAAGGCCGATCCCTGTGTTGCCGCTTGTGGGCTCAATTATTGTACCTCCCTCTTTGAGCCTTCCCTCTTTCTCTGCTGTCACAATCATTGATAGGGCTATCCTGTCCTTGACAGAACCGCCAGGGTTAAACCCCTCAAGTTTTGCCCATATCTCTGCACCACCCTCTGGTGAAAGATGGTTTATTCTTACAATCGGGGTGTTCCCTATGAGTTTGAGTATATCTGTATGAACCTTCATGAGTCCATTATATCATAATTGGAGAGGCAATTCCCTTTCTGAGACCTCATCTATTTTAATGTTGCATAAACTCGGAGGCTGGCATGTCACAAATGAATGGGTGAATGGGTGAATGGGTGAACTAGTGAGTTAGTATGCAAGTGAATTAGTGATTTAGGGACTATTTCATTAACTCACTAATCACTAATTCACTACTTCAGCCTCTTCACCACTTCACCGCTTCACCACTTCACCATTTATGTAACATTGAGGTAGGTTCATAGGAGCATCAACCTTCTGTGAATATCAGCAGCGGCCCGCTTGCCAGCTCCCATTGCACTTATTACTGTTGCAGCACCTGTTACAATATCACCACCTGCCCATACGCGATCCTTCGTAGTCTTTCCTGTCTCCATGTCAGCTATTACGGTGCCATGTCTTGATCTTTCAAGACCTCCGGCATTGAAAAAGACAAGAGGATTTGGGCTTGTCCCTAATGCCATTATTACCGTATCAGTTTCCATCTCGAATTCAGAGCCTTCAACAGGTTCGGGCCTTCTCCTTCCCGAAGAATCAGGTTCACCGAGTCTCATCCTTATACATCTCATTGCCCTGACATTACCTTTATTATCCCCTACTATCTCCACAGGATTCGTGAGAAAATCAAAGATAACGCCCTCTTCCTCGGCATGGACCACCTCTTCCCTTCTTGCTGGCACCTCTTCTTTTGACCTTCTGTAGACAATGTGAACCTCACCGTCCATTCTTAATATATTCTGGAGCCTGAGGCTGCATCTTGCAGCATCCATTGCAACATTCCCTGCTCCTATAACAGTGACCTTTTTGCCTACTCGCACAGGTGTATCATAATCAGGGAAGAGATAGGCCTTCATTAAGTTTACCCTCGTTAAAAATTCATTCGCAGACATGACACCATTAAGGTTTATACCCGGTATATTCATGAATTGAGGTAGCCCTGCCCCAGTCCCAAGAAAAACAGCATCATATTCTGAAAGGAGGTCATCGAGCATCAGTGTCCTGCCTATGATGTGGTCGGTGAGTATTTCTATTCCGAGACATTCTATCGCATAATTAATCTCTTCATGAACAACCCTCTTGGGAAGGCGGAATTCAGGGATTCCGTATATAAGCACCCCACCTGGTGTGTGAAGGGACTCGAATATAGTCACGGCATGACCAAATCTTGCAAGGTCTACAGCACAGGTTAAACCGGCAGGTCCTGAGCCGACAATAGCTATCCTTTTATCAGTCTTCTCTGCCTTTTCTAAGGGGCAAGTGCGATGTTGGAGTTCGTAATCACCTATAAACCTTTCGAGTCTTCCAATTGCAACAGGTTCTCCTTTTTTACCGAGCAGACAATTACCTTCACATTGCCTTTCCTGTGGACATACCCTTCCACAGATAGCAGGGAGATTGTTTTTTACCTTCATTATCTGAATAGACCCTACTATATCACCTTCTCTGAGAGCCTTAATGAATTGAGGTATTAATACTCCAACGGGACAGCCCTCAATGCACTTGGGTTCCTTACACTGAAGACATCTCTCGGCTTCCTTTATGGCAATCTCTTCAGAATAACCGAGGGCTACTTCGTCAAAATTGCCCCTTCTGATAAGGGCATCCTGTGTGGGTATCTCGTGGCGGTTTATCTTGAGACGATCTTTCTGATTCATTTTCGTTCTTATCTTAGGGGTCAAGCCTGCACTTATGAGTCCAGCGCTCAACCGCTATACTTTCTTCCTTCTTATAAAATTGCAGGCGAGTAAGAAGGTTATCCCAGTTGACAATGTGGGCATTAAACTCTGGACCATCGACGCAGACGAATCTTGATTCATCTCCGACAATTACACGACAACCTCCACACATGCCAGTGCCATCAATCATTATTGGATTAAGGCTGACAATTGTAGGTACATTAAAAGACTCGGTGAGGACCGAAACATATTTCATCATTATTGCAGGGCCTATGGCCCATACCCTCGAAATGGAATTATCCCTGTTGAGGATCTCCTTTAGTGGCTCTGTAACAACACCTTTCCTGCCGTAGGAACCATCATCGGTACATATTATTAGTTCATTCGAGACCTCTTTCACTTTTTCTTCCCAGAATAAAAGTCCTTTACCTCTCGTCCCCAGGATAGATATCACATAATTACCCTTTTCTTTTAATGCCTTAGCTATTGGATAGATAGGAGCAATCCCAACACCACCGCCGATGCAGATTACCCTTCCATAGTATTTTATCTCAGAGGGATGGCCGAGGGGGCCTGCAAAGGTAGCAATTTGGTCTCCTGGATTTAATGTGCCGAGGTGCATCGTTGACTTCCCCACCTCCTGAAAGACTACTGTCACCGTCCCTTCTTCCCTGTTAAAATCCGCTATTGTAAGGGGAATCCTTTCCCCTTCCTCGTTAATCCTTAATATAATAAACTGACCAGGCAATGCAGCCCTTGCAACATGGGGTGCCTCAATGACCATGGACTTTATTGTCGGGCTTAACACTTCCTTTTGAAGAATCCTGTACATAGATTATATTAACAGAAAACTTTATTAATTACCATTGATTTCAGCTCTTTGTGTTATTATAAAACTATGATAGCTATTGTTGATTACGGCATGGGGAATCTCAGGAGTGTTGAAAAGGGCTTTTATAAGGTTGGTATTGATGCCCGTGTAACAAGAAATCCCTCTGATATAGAAGATGCCTCTGGTGTTGTCCTTCCTGGCGTTGGTGCCTTCAGGGATTGTATGAAGAATCTTACAGAGTCATTATTAATGGATTCAATTGTGAAGGCAATTGAAAAAGGGAAACCCTATCTTGGTATATGTCTCGGTTTACAGATACTATTCACTGAATCGGAGGAATTTGGCCTCTCCAGGGGATTAGACATCTTAAAAGGAAAGGTTGTTAGGTTCAGGTTCGATTCTAAGGATTTAAAGATACCGCACATGGGCTGGAACAGCATCATAATAAAAAAAAGACCACCTGTCCTCAAAGATATAGATGATGGTAGCTTCTTCTATTTTGTCCATTCCTACTATGTAGTTCCCGAGGATAAAGGGGTTATAGCCACTGTAACAGATTATGGTCTCGAATTTACCTCAATGATATGGAGGGACAATATCTTTGCTACCCAGTTTCACCCCGAGAAGTCCCAGTCCCTCGGTTTGAAGATACTCAAGGCCTTTGGAGATTTTGTAGCAACTCACTGATAGTCTTATTTAAAACTGGATGAACCTTATCAGGGGCTATCTCTGAAAGTGGCCTTAGAACAAAGTCCCTTTCGTGCATAAAAGGATGAGGTATTTTTAAGTCAGATGTCTCATGGATCAGGTCATCATATAAGAGTATATCTATATCAATAATCCTTGGCCCCCACTTGTAGGTCTCGGTCCTTCCCATCTCTTTCTCTATTTCCTTGACAACGTGAAGGAGTTTATCAGGTGGAAGATTGGTCTCGACCTCAACGGCCATATTTATAAAATATGGTTGCTCTCTCACACCCCAGGGTTCTGTCTCATACAAAAGAGATCTCTTTTTAATAGTCATGCCCTTTTCTTCGATGGCCTTGAGGGCTTTAAGGCAGTTGTCTTCTCTTCTACCAAGATTAGAGCCTATGCTTAGATATACAATGGCCATTATTTGAACCAGTTAGTGCAACAGTGCTACAGAGCGACGGTGCGATAGTCAGACAACTGTCGCACTATCGTACCATCGCTCTGCCCTCAGTCTGATATTAGTGCCTTTTCTATCCTTTCGATAGCCTCTTTTATCCTATCCACATTCACTGTAAGGGCAAACCTCACATACCCTTCACCTGGAGAGCCAAAGCCAACGCCTGGGGTTATCATCACACCAGCCCTTTCTAATAAATGGGCAACGAATCTTGATGAGTCAAAACCTTCAGGTACCCTTGCCCAGAGGTAAAAGGTTGCAAGAGGTTTTATTACTTGAAGACCCATTCTCTTCAATCCCTCATAAAGTGCATCTCTTCTCTCTTGGTAGATATCCCTGATGGGCCTGAGAACATCGTCGCCTGTATTGAGGGCTGTTATTGCTGCTTCCTGAATAGCCTGAAAGACGCCTGAGTCAAGATTTGTCTTTATCTTCCCCAGTCCTGCTATTACATCCCTGTTGCCGACAGCAAATCCAATCCTCCAGCCTGTCATGTTATAGGTCTTTGAGAGGGAATGAAACTCTATCCCGACCTCTTTTGCGCCGTCAATTTCAAGAAAACTCATAGGTCTTATACCATCGTAATAGATCTCTGAGTAGGCAGCATCATGACACACGATTATATTATAGGTCTTCGCAATCTCCACAACCTTCTCAAAGAATTCCTTTCCTGCTACTGCTGATGTGGGATTGTTAGGATAATTTATGAACATAAGCTTTGCTTTTTTGAGGATATCCTCAGGTATTGAAGAAAAATCAGGCAAAAAGCCGTTCGACTCATAAAGGGGCATTATATAAGACACCCCTCCAGCAAAGAGTGTTCCCACAGGATAAACAGGATAACCTGGAGATGGGACAAGAACAATATCACCTGGATTCACAAAGGCAAGAGGTATATGGCCTATCCCTTCCTTCGAACCTATAAGAGACAAGACCTCTGTTGAAGGGTCGAGGTCTACATTAAATCTTCTTTTATACCAGTCAGCCACTGCCTTCCTGTAAGAAGGCATCCCCTCATAGGAAGGGTACCTGTGGTTTGAAGGATCTTCAACTGCCCTTTTCATTGCCTCCACGATATTTTGTGGTGTTGGTATATCCGGGTCTCCGATGCTGAGGTCGATAAGGTCAACGCCTCTTGTCTTTGCCTCAGCCTTCATCCTGTCGATTGCGGCAAAGAGATAAGGTGGTAGATTTTTTACCCGATCCGCAAGTTCAAAATGAGCCATTAAGACCTCCATTGAAATTAATTTCAATGAATGTTATTATAACAAAAACTATTGACAAAATTATTCTTTTTAGCTATCTTTTAATTGAAAGGCTTCTTTAAAAGGAAAACCCTTCTGTATAGGTAAAAACCTACAGAAAAAACCACAAAAATAGGCTAAAGGCAATGGGCTCAAACTGAAGGTAAAGTCCCCTAATATTCTTAAGCCTAATTTATACGAGGTGTAATGAATGGAAAACATATCTATTTCAGAACTGAAAGAAAAGACGATTGACGAACTTATGAAGCTTGCAAAGAGTCTGAATGTTGAAGGTGCAACGGGCATGAAAAAACAGGAACTCATATTCGCGGTACTCCAGGCACAGGTGGAAAAGGCAGGGAATGTCTTTGGCTCTGGAGTACTCGAGATACTGCCTGATGGATTTGGATTTTTAAGGTCTCCTGACTACAGTTATCTTCCAAGCCCTGATGACATTTATGTTTCCCCATCTCAGATAAGAAGATTTAATCTGAGGACAGGTGACCTTGTCTCAGGCCAGATAAGGCCTCCTAAGGAGGGGGAGAGATACTTTGCCCTTCTTAAGGTAGAGGCGATAAATCATGAGCCACCCGAACAGAATGTATCCCGACCCCTCTTCGATAATCTAACACCCTATTATCCAACAGAGAGGATCAAGCTCGAATACAGCCCTACCGATTATTCAACAAGGGTAATGGAATTGATAACCCCAATTGGTAAAGGACAGAGGGGGATGATCGTGGCTGCACCGAGGACTGGTAAAACCATGCTACTTCAATCAATTGCAAAGGCCATAAAGAAGAATCATAAAGAGATACATCTTATAATACTCCTGATTGATGAGAGACCCGAAGAGGTAACGGACTGGAAGCGCCAGGTATCAACAGCAGAGATTATAAGCTCTACCTTTGATGAGCCACCACAGAGGCACTGCCAGGTCTCTGAGATGGTAATAGAGAGGGCAAAGCGGCTCGTTGAGGGGAGAAGGGATGTGGTCATACTCCTTGATAGCATTACGAGGCTTGCCAGGGCATACAATGCAATTATACCAACAAGCGGTAAGGTTCTTTCAGGAGGTCTTGATGCTACGGCCCTTCAGAAGCCAAAGAGATTCTTTGGCACAGCGAGGAATATAGAGGATGGAGGCAGCCTCACTATCATAGCCACTGCGCTCGTTGATACAGGTAGCAGGATGGATGATGTCATCTTTGAGGAATTCAAGGGGACGGGTAACATGGAACTCCATCTCGACAGGAAGCTCGTTGACAAGAGGATATTCCCGAGCATAGATATAAACGCCTCCGGTACGAGGAAAGAGGAACTGCTCGTTGACAGGGATACGCTGAACAAGATGTGGATACTTAGAAAGGTCCTTAATCCCCTCGGAACGGTTGAGAGCATGGAGTTTCTCCTCAGTAAACTGACAGGTACAAAGGGCAATAAGGAATTCCTCGAACTGATGAATAAATAAAATCTGGATTGCCCGGTAAGCCAGATATGGTTCAATCGCGGTATATATGTGTGACGATCACTAACACTATAAACTTCTACGGGCATGAGGTATCTTCTGATTGATGACAGCTACTGTTTCATCTGTGGGGAGAAAAATCCGAAAGGATTTAATCTCTCATTTACAGAGACTGACAATGGTGTTTCTGCCGTATTTGTCCTCGATAAGGAATACCAGGGTTATAAAGATATCATTCACGGAGGTTTAATAGCCGCTATCCTTGATGAGGCCATGATCAAGGCAGCAAACCAGAAGGGATACAATGCCGTTACTGCTGAGTTGACCGTAAGGTTTAAGAATCCTTTAATGATCAAACAGAAGGCCAGGGTTGACGGAAAGGTATTAAAGGAATCGAGGAAGGTCCTCAGGGCAACCGCTTCTCTGAAGAGGGAAGAGGTGATAATAGCGGAGGCTGAGGGAAAACTCTATGTCCCTTCTGCTGAATAAATTTGTTGTATAATTGAAGACATGAAAGGTCTATCAAATCTTTCCTTTAAACCTCTCCTTGTATTCTTCTTCATTGCGACTTTTCTATTATTATCTCTCTTTGAAAGAGACCTCTTTGCCGCTCCCCCTCTCAAGATAGGATTGACCCTCGGCCTTACAGGAAGGTATGCGGAGATGTCAGAGATGCAGAGGAAGGGGTTTGAATTATGGGTCTCAGAGGTTAACAAGAAGGGAGGTTTTCTTGGCAGGGAGATTAGGCTTATAACTTATGACGATAAAAGTGATCCTACAGTAGCAAAAAGGCTTTATGAAGCCATGATTGATAAAGAAGGAGTTGATCTCATCTTTGCCCCCTATTCGAGTGAGATGCTGCCACAGCCTATGCAGCAGGTCAATTAATTGAACAGGCTATACAGAAAGCGACTAACTTTAATAGGGAGAGACTCAGGAAGGTCTTATCCCATATGGAGGCTGTGACAATTATAGGAAGATACAAGGTTGACAAATCTGGCATTCAAACAGGGCATCAGAACTTCATAACTCAGTGGCAGAAAGGTAAGAGAGAGGTCGTCTGGCCTGAATCTGTCAGGACAGCAAGGCCATTGTTAATCGGTTTGACAGGCTCACGATGAGAATGAAAAAGAATATATTTAACAGTCTTGCCTTCAGGGTCGTGGCTCCAGTTATGGCGGTTACTGCCATAATCGGGATTATTGTTTACCTCTTTCTCCTCAGAAATATATCTGATTTTGCTGAAAGGCAGATAAGGTCTTCCTTCGAGGAGATGGGCAGGGATGTTTATGAGATCTTTGACAGGGCTGTGAATGAACTATCCTCAAAGGGTCACCTTACCAATGATAGGGTTTTAAGAATAGAAAAGGCAAGGGTAATTGGAAAGATAGAGGGATTTCTGAAGGGTAATAACCTCATTGGCTTTATAATCGAGGATGGCAGGGAAAGGCTGAATACAAGCGGCCTGTCCCATGGCCTACCTGATATAATCGAAAAAAGCACGAAAGAAAAAAGCCTTTCGAAGATTCATTTTGGCGATCGTGTATATTATGTCTATCACACCCATTTTGAACTCTGGAACTGGCATGTCATATTACTAAAAGACGCTGCCGAATTCTCATCCTTAATAAGACAGGTAAGAAATCTATATATAATTACAGGCTGCATTTTACTCCTGAGTGCCCTCTTTCTTATGTTTTATCTCCGAAAGACCCTCCAGGAACCTACAAGGAAGATTATAGATTCACTCAAAAACAGAAAAACCATTGAGTACAAGGGTATCGAGGAGTTTGAATACCTGAGCAACCAGATAAATATGATAAGGGAAGACCTTGAGAGAGAGACAAAAAATCTGAATTATATATATTACATATCGGCAACAAAGAGAGGCGAGGCCTTTTTCGAAGAGGTTGTGAGGGCAATAAACCATCTCTTTGGACTCAATTCACTCAT
>JBKBUA010000336.1:0-571 GCA_046290845.1 Thermodesulfovibrionales bacterium | reverse complement strand
TGTAAAGTATCGGGACATAAACGAGGGTCAGAAATGTAGAGACCATCAGACCTCCTATAGCAACAACAGCAAGGGGAGACAATCTCTCAAGGCCAATTGCCCATTCAAGCGCTATCGGAAGCATTCCAACACTTGTGCCGACCGCTGTCATTAAAATAGGTCTTGTTCTTATCTTTACGCTTCCGACAATTGCATCCTTAACTCCCTGTCCATTTCGCCTTGCCTCTTCTATGAAATCTATAAGCAGAATAGAATTCTTGACAACAATACCTGCAAGAAGGATCATTCCCATGAAGGATGGCATACATTGATGTTTGCCTGTAATCAGCATGGACCATACTGCGCCAATCAGGGCAAGGGGTATTGCGGACATTATGGTCAGTGGGTGTATCCATGACTTGAATGCCGGAACCAGAGAAAAATAAAGCAGTATAAGGCCGATTGCTAAAGCAGCAATAAGCCTTCCGAAGGATTCTTTCATTTGCTTGAGGTCGCCCTCGTGACTAATGGTATAACCTGGTGGCAGTTTTATCTCTTTAAGAATCCTGTCTATATCGTCGTGTATATGCGA
>JBKBUA010000335.1:0-576 GCA_046290845.1 Thermodesulfovibrionales bacterium | reverse complement strand
AAAATCGTCTTAAAAGATCTTTAGAACCTTTGAGTGTGCTTAGAAGGAAATGTCAAAGAAGATTTTATCTCTGAGAGATCAGGATATCTCTTATAATTTGTCTCTTTATTGAGAGCCCTGATAAAGGCATCTACTGTAGCAGGGTCAAACTGTCTTCCTGAGCAGGATTTTAATTCTTCTATAGCCTTATTAATCCCGGGGATCTTTCTGTAGGGTCTTTCAGAGGTCATGGCATCAAAGGCATCAGCCACCTGAAGTATCCGTGAAAGAAGGGGTATATCCTCTCCTCTGAGGCCATCAGGGTAACCACTTCCATCATAGTGTTCATGATGATGGGATATTATCTTTATTACCTCCTGAAGATGACTGATGGGTCTGAGGATTTCAGCTCCTTTTAGGGGATGCAATTTTACAATCTCAAATTCCTGTGGTAATAATTTATCAGGCTTATTAAGGATATAATCATACATGCCGATCTTACCTATATCGTGAAGGAGTGCAGCCATCTCAAGAATCTTCTTTGTCTCTGCATCAAGACCCATCTCGTCTGCAATCATCAGGGCATATCTGCAGACC
>JBKBUA010000334.1:0-579 GCA_046290845.1 Thermodesulfovibrionales bacterium | reverse complement strand
GCTGTTTAAGAACAACTTCCAGCAAAACAAGGATTGAAACAACTTCTGGAGATGACGTCTAAGCTGGCCTTGCAATGGTTTAAGAACAACTTCCAGCAAAACAAGGATTGAAACACTGTTCTCTTTTTACATCTATCTGACCGTGAAGGGTTTAAGAACAACTTCCAGCAAAACAAGGATTGAAACCAGGTCTGGACTGATTCTGAAGGCGTCATAAGTTCTTGTTTAAGAACAACTTCCAGCAAAACAAGGATTGAAACTACTAGCGGCGGCAATCCTTGCAGGTGCAGATGGTAGTTTAAGAACAACTTCCAGCAAAACAAGGATTGAAACTCAACTCCTATACAAACTACGAGCGCAGTCATGTCGAGTTTAAGAACAACTTCCAGCAAAACAAGGATTGAAACAAGTGTTCTATTAGCATAAGACCATACACTTGATGGTTTAAGAACAACTTCCAGCAAAACAAGGATTGAAACTATTGATGATTATAGGAGGTGTAAAGCGTGGATAAGTTTAAGAACAACTTCCAGCAAAACAAGGATTGAAACTGAGCGTAGATGCGTCAAAAAGTCATCC
>JBKBUA010000333.1:0-579 GCA_046290845.1 Thermodesulfovibrionales bacterium | reverse complement strand
GTGCTACAGTGCGACAGACTACAAGGAACGTTTAAACTTCCATAAGAGTTTGCTCACTTCAGAGGCAAGTTTAGTTATACGCTCTATATCGTTGTGGGAAATATAATTTAGCCTTTAAAATTTTTTCCAAAATTTTCCAAAAATACGGTCGCACTGTCGCACTATTAACTGTCGCACTATGCCGTCGCAATCCCTTCTAAATGAGGTCTTGTTTCCTATATTTTAAGAAAGGAGGGGGCAGGGTGTCAAGCCCTGCCCGGTCGCAATCCCTTCTAAATGAGGTCTTGTTTCCTATCTCTGAATTGATAAATAACATTGTGAAGAAAGAAGACTGTCGCAATCCCTTCTAAATGAGGTCTTGTTTCCTATTAATATATGTTAAGGATAATTGCGGGAAAGGTAGGTGTCGCAATCCCTTCTAAATGAGGTCTTGTTTCCTATTGTAAATGAAATAGTGGATATGCTGAATGCATTATACGTCGCAATCCCTTCTAAATGAGGTCTTGTTTCCTATACCCCAATAAAAAAGGGAAGTAGGTGGCTGATTACCTGTTTCCGTCGCAATCCCTTCTAAATGAG
>JBKBUA010000332.1:0-579 GCA_046290845.1 Thermodesulfovibrionales bacterium | reverse complement strand
CCTCCTTTTTTATTCCAGTCTTTTCCTCTGATTGTGGGACGGTATTCTTAACTCTTCCCTGTATTTTGCGACTGTCCTCCTTGCAAGGACTATATCCTTTGCTTTAAGTAATTCAACTATTCTCTGATCACTAAGTGGATTCTTCGGGTCCTCTTCAGAAACGATCTTCTTTATTAGATCTTTAACAGACCTCGATGAAACGGTGCCATCAGAGGTCTGAACAGCGCTGCCAAAGAAGAACTTGAAACCAAATATCCCGTGACTGCAGGAAAGATACTTATTAGAGGTGACTCTGCTGATGGTGCTCTCATGCATCCCGAGATCATCTGCCACATCCTTCAGGTTCAGAGGTTTCAGATAATGAATGCCCTTTTCAAAAAAGTCATACTGGAATTTCAGGATTGATTCGGTAACCCTGTAGATTGTCCTGTTTCTCTGGTCAAGGCTCTTAAGGAACCAAACAGCAGATCTTAATCTTTCCTCTACAAATTGTCTTTCCTCTTTTGACAGGGAATTCTTTGCCTGGAACAGCTTCCTGTAATAATTATTTAACCTTACCCTCGGCATTCCCTCATCATT
>JBKBUA010000331.1:0-584 GCA_046290845.1 Thermodesulfovibrionales bacterium | reverse complement strand
CCAGAAAGGATCATTAATGCAATAGACCTCTTTGATATAGCTGAAACAGGGATTAGAGAGGATATCCTGTCAATGTATTCCTCGATCTTTTCGGGGTATCTTATTTTTATCTTCGGTATCAAAGGATTCAGTATTGATGCCCTGAGTTCTTTTATCCCCTTTCTCTGCGGTGCTATAGTAGGGATTATATTAATACCGAGAATCTCTGAGAGTCTTTCAGTATCAATGACGATGCCCCTGTCTCTTGCCTCATCAGCCATGTTGAGGTCGAGGACCATCGGGATACCCATCTCTGCAATCTGTAAGGTAAGGAGCAGCGTCCTTTTTAGATTCTTTGAGTCAGCCACCTGAATGATCGCTGATGGGCTCTCCTTTAATAAGATGTCCCTCGCAACCTTCTCATCCTCACTCATAGGGATGAGGCTGTTTGTTCCAGGAGTGTCTACAAGAACAAATCTCTTGCTATCCAAGGATATATTCCCGTAGGAGACCTCCACTGTTGTCCCCGGATAGTTAGAGACCGTTACATACTTGCCTGTTAAAAGACCAAAGATAACACTCTTTCCAACATTGGGATTGCCAAC
>JBKBUA010000330.1:0-585 GCA_046290845.1 Thermodesulfovibrionales bacterium | reverse complement strand
TGATAGAACCTTGCACCAGGAATCACTTGGTGTTTCATTTCCATCTTGTTACGTAATGTTGTGTCTTTTGATTTGATGTCGTTACTGTCTTCTGCACTGTCGATATCCTCTACAGCCGTGGCTACAGATTCTTCTTCCGGTAGAAGAGACAGTTTATCTTCTGTCTCTTCAGTGTTTTTGGATCTGTTTTTTCTTTCTTTTCTTTCTTTTTTCCTTTGTTCACTCACAAGTTTGTGCTGCATAACTCTCTTTTCGAGCTCTTCAACCCCAGCCCAGGATAGTTTTGTGAATACATTTATGTCGTCCATCATGGGGTCACGCCTGATTGAAGACATGCCTATCTCCATGTATTCTCTTGCAGGTATGTTTGAATCCATACCTGTAATCTCCTGTGTGTCTTCACAGATCAGTATCCCCGGGGATACGATAATCTTTCCCTCAATCATGAATGTGCCGGCTGACCCACCAAACAGCCGCGCAACAATGTTTCTTTCCTTTATCTTTTTAATCGTCTCAAGAAAGGTGCTAATGTTTACATACGAATTTTTATCCTCTTTTTTAGTCGGGTCGAGAGTGCCACCTACT
>JBKBUA010000329.1:0-586 GCA_046290845.1 Thermodesulfovibrionales bacterium | reverse complement strand
CATTGCAAAACTGAACAGGGAATTCATTAAGGCAAAGTTCCTCCTTCTTTCATTTTAATGTTTGTATCTAAATGGATAACAGAAAAGGTCATAACAACCAGCCCTGATAAGAGCATTACAGAGGCATTGAGGTTGATGAAGCAGATTCGGTAATCTAAGAATTTCATAGCTTCAAAAATGAAACCCAGAAGGTATCTAAAAATGAGCTTTCTCACAACATTACACTTTTTAACCATATCGAGCATTTTTCGGGTTAATATCTTTTTCAAGTAAATGAATAAGTGGCTCGTTGCAATAACTGTGATGCTTCCGACATTGATCGAGATTGTTGACACCTCTGTTGTCAATGTTGCCCTCGGTCACATCAGGGGAAGCCTCTCGGCAGGCATAGATGAGTCAACATGGACCATAACCTCTTACCTCGTCTCTAATGCAATCATAATACCTATGACAGGGTGGCTCAGCAGGGTCTTTGGCAGGAAAAGGTATCTCATCTTTTCAATATCCCTTTTCACTATAAGTTCCTTTCTCTGTGGCTCGGCCTGGGATCTACAGAGCCTCATCTTCTTCAGGGTCCTGCAGGGTA
>JBKBUA010000328.1:0-587 GCA_046290845.1 Thermodesulfovibrionales bacterium | reverse complement strand
AGCCACAACAGAGGCAAAGAGTCTGAAGTCCCTCATGCTACCTTCGCCTATGCTCTTTCCATCAGCATCGGGGTGCATGTGGATAATATCAGTGCCGATAGAGACATGAACGGTCATCGGAATACCGAGATTATAACCTGTCGAGAAGATGCTCATATCCCTGTATTTATTTTTGCTATTATTTATATACTCACCTACAGACCTTCCAATCCCGAATCCCTTAGAAACACCTATCTTTATTGCCTTATTAATTCCACCTGCCGTTTCCCTGGCCATTCCGAATCTGCCACTGCATAACTCAGAGGCCACATCCTCAGAGGTCTTTCCGGCAAAGGAGATCTCGAAGTCATGGATTATGCAAGCACCGTTTGTGGCAACAGCGGTTATTATTCCTTTTTTCATCAGATCTATTATAATCGGCGAGAGGCCGACCTTAATCGGATGGGCACCCATTCCTAAGACAACAGGCCTGTCATCCTTTCTCGCCTTAACAATTGCCTCTGCAATTGTCTTAAGGTCAGAGGCAGCTAAGTATGAAGGCAGGGAGTTGAGAAAAGACTTGAAGGAGTCACCTTTTTTATACGGTC
>JBKBUA010000327.1:0-591 GCA_046290845.1 Thermodesulfovibrionales bacterium | reverse complement strand
ATCACCATGGCTTACAGGGATAAACTTGACAGATTCTTCAGAAAGTGGCATATTTTAAGCTATAAAAAGAAAAAGGCACAGAGGAGGCTATTTCAACCCCGTGATACAGAGAGGAAAGGAGGTGGGAAGTAAGACATAAGTCATTGCCACGTCCATTGCCACGTCGTAAGTGTCATTGCCACGTCGTAAGTGGAAGACTTGTAGGGGCGGGTTCAGAACCCGCCCCTACAGAGGAATTATGTGCAAAATCTCCACCTGCGAGGTGGGGTTATTCGATATTTAGGAAACGCGGCGTAGTTGACAATCTCCTTAGTTGTAGTAAAATATAATTAAGGGCGTATGGAAAAGAATCTCCCAGCGAGATGCTGAGAGAGTGCCTGGCTCTCAAAGGGGAGTTGAAGCCGAAAAACGGCGTAAACTCACAAGAGGTTTCACCTCTTTCAGCGGTGAGAGGGAGCCCGCTGCATACGCCCCACAGGGCTACCAGGCGCAGCCCTTTTCTTTGACAACGCTTTCGACTAATCTCTAAAAATTATTTGATTGTGATGGTCAGGTAGGTGTATGTCATTAGAAATAAAGAATTTTTTATAC
>JBKBUA010000032.1:10044-16654 GCA_046290845.1 Thermodesulfovibrionales bacterium | reverse complement strand
AGGTATTTCAATGTGGCAGGTGCAGACCCCCTCGTAAGGATAGGCCAGTGGAGGGAGGATGCAACCCATCTGATAACGGTCTCTGTAAGGACCGCCCTCGGAAAGAGGCCCCATCTCGAGATCTATGGCACAGATTACCCGACGCCTGATGGGACCTGTATTAGAGATTACATCCATGTTGAAGACCTATCAGAGGCCCATATTGTTGCCCTCGACTATCTTGCAGATGGAAGCCCCTCTGATGTATTTAATTGTGGTTATGGTCATGGTTATTCTGTGAGAGAGGTCGTAGAGACTGTCAAAAAGGTTACAGGTTCTAATTTCAAGGTAATAGAGACAGGCAGGAGGGAAGGTGACCCACCTCAGCTCGTTGCTGATAGCTCAAAACTCAGAAGAGTCATGGGATGGGAGCCTAAATACGATGATCTTGAGTATATTATAAAGACAGCTTATGAATGGGAAAAAAGGGTGACAGTTAAACAGGGCGGTGTGTTATAATTTTAAGATGAACAGGAAAAGGCTTGCACTCATTAATATTGTTGTCTGTTTTTGCTTCATCTGCCCCGCCATAGGCGGGGCTCACGATGGGACCCTCGACCGGATTAAGGATGAAACCCTTGCCTATTTCAAGCCCTTAAAGGGCAGGGTAATATCAGTGGAAGGCGACATTATCATCTCTGACCTCAGTAAGGGTTCTGGCATCAGAAAGGGTATGCGGCTCGATGTCCTCAGGGAAGGGGTGCCCCTTCTTCATCCTGTGACAAAAGAACAGATAGGAAGGGTCGAGACACCTCTGGGAAGGGCAGAGGTAATCGAGGTATCCTCTGACAGGTCGAGGCTTAAGATAATTAACGGAGAGCCTAAGGAAGGCGATATATTAAGGCTTTCAGAAAGGAAGGTAAGGGCCCTGTTTTATCAGGACAGGTCCGTTCCCTGGGAGGTTGGGGAGGCCCTTTATCAAAAGTTGAAGGAGAGCGGAAGATTTGATCTCGTTGATTCAACCCTCCCTCTCGACTCATCTGCTGACAAGGCAATTTTAGAAGATGCAAGGAAAAAGAAGGCCTCTATTATTATTGCAATTACATCTATTCAGAGCGGAAAAGAGACAGCGCTTAGAGAAAGGATTATCTGGGCAGAAGACGGTGCTAATATGATGCAGACCGAGGAAAATATCGATGCATCCTTAATGAAGGAGTCTCAGTTCAGTGACCTCCTCTCAATAGGTCTCGGTTCAAAGGAGGCGCTGCTATTTTTTGACCTTCCTTACTCAGGCCGTCTTATAACAATAGGCAATTTTGATGGCAAGGATAAGAATGAGATAGTTATTAGTAATGGAAAGGTTCTTAGAATATACACACCTGGCATAAGCCTTCTCGAGATTTATGAGATAGATGTCCCTGTAGCAAAGGAGCATCTCTATCTCGATAAGGTTGATATCAATTCAGATGGAAAGGATGAGATAGTCCTTACGACCCTCGGAGATAATGAGGTTATATCTTATATCTTTGAAAAGGGAGAGGGCGGCTTTAATGTCCTATGGAAGGACAAGACCTTTCTAAGGGTTGTTGATGGAAGGCTAATAGCTCAGTCTTATTCTGAAGAAGGCTATACAGGCCCGGTGTATTCAATTGATTACAGAGATGGTAGATTCATTAGAGGGGAGAATCTCAAACTTCCATCAGGTGTTAATATCTATGATTTTGCTTATATAACTGAAGGTGGTAGCAGATACATCCTATCTTATGATGATAAGGGATACCTGAGCCTCTATGATGTTAATGGTCTGAGACTTTGGATGAGCAAGGAGGATTCAGGTGGCTTTATTAATACCTTTAAGAGGGCTGCTCCGACCATTATGGTTGATAGGGGAGAATGGTCTGTAAAGGACAAGCTCTTTTCCTTTGGAAATAAAACGATCTTTATAAAGAGGATTCCCCTTGCTGATATGGCCAGAACCCTCGGTTTTAAGCGCTCCGAGATAAGGGTATTGTGGTGGACAGGTCTGTCAATGGAGGAAATGACGATAGTAGACGGCATATCAGGTGGTGTAATGGATTATGCTGTCTCAGGCGACAGGATCTATGTCATAAGCAAACCGCTCTTTGGCATTAAGGCAAAGAATATATTAAAGGGAGAAAATCCCCTGGGTAGCATGCTTTATGTATACTCCCTTAAGGGGTTCTAAGGAGGAGTTTTGTTAGGAAGGATTCCAGGACATGTTGCAATAATAATGGATGGTAATGGAAGATGGGCTGAAATGAGGGGGCTGCCGAGGGTGGAAGGTCATAAGAGGGGCGCAGAGAGGGCAAAGGAGATCATAAGCGCTGCAGCAGAATCAGGGATTGAGACATTAACCCTTTATGCCTTTTCATTGGAAAACTGGCAGAGACCAGGAGATGAGGTCTCGATGCTGATGCGCCTTCTCGAGAGTTATCTAAAGACGAGGTTCGATCAGCTAATAAGGAAGGGTATTGTATTTAGGACCATAGGGGAGATCTGGAGATTACCCGAGAATGTCCGTATGCTTATAGAGGATGCTGAGTTGAGATCAGCCGCTAATAGAGGTATGAAACTCGTCCTTGCCCTCAGTTACGGGGGAAGAAACGAGATATTAAGGGCTGTAAAGAAGATAATGGAAAGTGGTATAAGACCTGAGGATGTGACAGAATCCCTTTTTGAGAATAATCTCGATACAGCAGGCCTCAGACCACCTGACCTCATCATAAGGACGAGCGGTGAAAAGAGGATCAGCAATTTTCTCCTCTGGCAGGCTGCCTATTCAGAACTATATTTTACCGATACCCTCTGGCCTGATTTTACAAAGGATGAGTTCTTTGTTGCCCTTCGGGACTATCAATTAAGGGACAGAAGATTCGGCACCGTATCAGTGAGGTCAACTATATAGGATGCATCTTAAAAGGCTCATTGTCGCCGCTATCCTCCTGCCTCTTCTTTACCTTTATATCATGCGACTTCCTGCTATATATTTTTTTGGACTTATCATATTCATATCAACCCTGGCCCTCTGGGAATTTTATTCAATGTACGAGGTGAAGGGATTCATGAAGGTTACAGGTCTCATCCTCGGTCTTGTGATACCGTTAATTTTTTATTCGATGCGTGAGAATTTTTTGAATATCCTCATCCTTATGGTAACCCTTATATTTGTGATCAGACTTTTTGGGAAAAGGGAACCTTCCTCATCTCTCAGGGACATGGGCAGCGTTGTTATTCCTCTTTTTTATATCCCCTGTCTTCTTAATTTCCAATTGCTCTTACGGGAGACGGGACCTGAATGGATAATATTCCTCTATGGCTCTGTCTGGACTGCTGACAGCTTGGCCTTTTATATTGGAAAGACCTTTGGAAGGAGAAGGCTCTATAAGGAGATAAGCCCTAACAAGACGATAGAAGGGGCTGCTGGTTCTTTGCTTGGTGGTGTGATCGCTGCATATCTCTTTTCCCTTTTCTTAGTGGATATGAAAATCGAGAGGATTATCTTGACAGGTCTGGTTGTAGGTCTTTCTGCTGTTATAGGAGACCTGATTGAGTCCATGTTCAAGAGGGATGCAGGCGTTAAGGATTCGAGCAATATCATACCAGGTCATGGTGGCATTCTTGATAAGATAGATGGCTCACTATTTACAGGACCCGTACTGTGGCTTATTATGAGGATATGAAGAGGGTTTTAATATTAGGTTCAACAGGCTCGATAGGTCGGAGTGCCCTTGAGGTCATAGGGAGGCACAGGGATAGGTTTACAGTAACAGGCCTTGCAGCCCGTAGCAATATCGAGGTTCTTGAAGAACAGATAAGAATCTTTCATCCCGAGGTCGTGGCTGTTGCTGATTATGAGGCATCTGAAAGGCTTAGAACGAGGGTTGGCAGTGCGGTTGAGGTCCTGGCCGGACAGGAAGGTATTGAAGCCCTGGCCTCTTACGAGAATTCTGATTTTGTCCTTTCTGCTATGGTTGGTTTCAGTGGTCTCTTACCAACCCTTAATGCGATTAGGGCTGGTAAGACAATAGGCCTTGCCAATAAAGAGACCCTTGTTGTGGCTGGAGAGATAATTATGGGAGAAGCGAGGTCAAGGGGTGTTATGGTATTACCAGTTGATAGTGAGCATAGTGCTGTCTTTCAGTGTCTCGAGGGCAGGGATAGGAAATGTCTCAAGAAGATAATACTGACAGCATCAGGTGGTCCTTTCATGAATAGAAAGGTTGAGGAGTTTAGGGATATAAGTCCTGAAGAGGCATTGAGGCATCCGAGGTGGAAGATGGGAAAAAAGGTGACTATCGATTCCTCGACACTAATGAATAAAGGGCTTGAGGTAATAGAGGCATCACACCTATTTGGTCTGGGACCTGATGAGATAGAGGTCATAATACACCCTGAAAGCATTATCCACTCAATGGTTGAATTTATTGATGGCACAATAATATCGCAGCAATCAGTGCCTGATATGAAGGGGCCGATTGCCTATGCCCTCTCCTATCCTGAAAGGCTAAGTAACATTATGCCACCACTTGATCTAACCAACGTAGGAATCCTTTCCTTCTTTAAACCTGACCTAAATAAGTTTCCTTGTCTCAAATATGCCTATGATGCCCTCAGCGCTGGTGGGACGATGCCCGCAGTCCTCAATGCATCGAATGAGGTAGCTGTAAAGGCCTTCTTAGATGGTATTATACACTTTGATGAAATCCCTGTTATAATAAATAAAACAATGTCCTATCATACTACAAAAGGCAGTCCTGAACTAAATGATATAATCGAGGCTGATCGCTGGGCTCGCTTAAAGGCCGAGGACATCATCAGGCAGGAGGTTAGATGACACTTCTTTATGCATTGATATTACTAGGGATACTCATCTTTGTCCATGAGTTGGGGCACTTCATTGTTGCCAAGTTGATGAAGGTTAAGGTGCTCAAATTCTCTCTCGGTTTCGGTCCAAAGGTGATGGGTAAGAAGATAGGGGAGACGGAATATTTGATATCCTCTTTCCCACTGGGCGGATATGTTAAGATGCTCGGCGAGGACGGGGTAGAGGAGATACCAGAAGAAGAAAGGCCGAGGGCTTATAATCATCAACCCGTTTGGAAGAGATTTCTTATAGTATTTTCAGGTCCCCTATTCAATCTTCTTTTTGCATCATTACTATTCATACTTATATTCATGACCGGCTTTCCTGTGTTACTGCCACAGGTGGGCGAGGTGCTAACTGACTCTCCTGCTGCTAAGGCAGGCCTTCTTAAGGGAGACAGTATTATAGAGATAGATAGCAAACCTATTAACAGGTGGGATGAGATGACAGAGTTTATTCACAAGAATCCTGGCAGGGAACTCATCCTGAAGGTTAAAAGGGATAATCAGGTAATGGCCTTTCATCTTACACCTGAGAAGAAAGAGGTGCCCAATATCTTTGGTGAGAAGAAGGAGGTCGGTCTTATAGGAATAAAACCACTGGGTAGCACAATGGTTATACGAGAGCCATTACCCGTGGCATTTATAAATGGCATTACAAAGACATGGGACATATCGGTCCTGACTGTTGTATCGATAATAAAACTCATTCAGAGGATAATACCTGCCGAGACTATCGGAGGACCTATCCTCATATTTCAGATGGCAGGTCAGGAGGCTGCCCATGGCCCCCTTAGCTTCTTCACCTTCATGGCAATCATAAGCATAAACTTAGGTGTCCTGAATCTCCTACCAATCCCTATACTTGATGGAGGCCATATCCTTTTCCTTTCAATTGAGGCGATAAGGAGAAAACCTTTGAGCGAAAAGGTTATTATGGTTGCGCAACGCCTTGGCCTTGCAATTATAATAACCCTCATGGTCTTTGCCTTTTATAATGACATAATGAGACTCCTGACCGGTAAGACCATCCCGTAGTGCAGAGTAGGATTCTCCATTCAGATATGAGGCATGCTAAGATCAAAATAGAGGTATCTTCTGGTGGTGTAATCTTTAGAAAGAGAGACGACAGGATTGAGGTGGCGCTCGTGGCTGTTAAGGACGGAAGGGTCTGGTGCCTTCCAAAGGGGCTTATTGAAAAGGGAGAGGATGAAAGACAGACGGCTGTCAGGGAGGTAATGGAAGAGACAGGACTCACAGGTAGGATAATAGATAAAATAGGGGATATATCGTACTGGTATTTTATAAAGGAGGAAAATGTAAGGTGTAAAAAGACGGTTCACTTTTATCTCCTTGAATTCATTAGTGGAGATACAGAGGGCCATAGCTGGGAGGTTGACAGGGCAGGGTGGTTTGAGATCGACGAGGCCCTGAGGATGCTGAGTTATAAGGATGAAAGGGATATACTCAATAAGGCAAGGGAGATGCTTTATGGGTAAGGTCTTGAATTGGGAAGAGCTAAAAAATGTCCTTGATGAGGCGAGGACAGAGGGAAAGAGGATAGTCTTTACCAATGGATGCTTTGATATTATTCATATTGGTCATGTCAGGTATCTTAATGAGGCAAAGAGACTTGGTGATATTCTGGTTGTTGGGATAAATTCTGATGCCTCGGTAAGAAGACTCAAAAAAGGCAGGCCTATAATAACGGCGGAGCAAAGGGCTGAGGTTGTCTCTAATCTTTGTA
>JBKBUA010000032.1:7854-9948 GCA_046290845.1 Thermodesulfovibrionales bacterium | reverse complement strand
ATGCCTCGGTAAGAAGACTCAAAAAAGGCAGGCCTATAATAACGGCGGAGCAAAGGGCTGAGGTTGTCTCTAATCTTGGTATGGTCGATTATGTTACGATCTTTGAAGAGGATACACCATATGAACTAATAAAGTATCTCATGCCTGATATTCTTGTTAAGGGTGGTGACTGGAAGAAGGAGGATATTGTTGGTTCTGACATTGTGATGGAGACTTACAGCCTGCCCTTTGTTGATGGTATCTCGACGACCGTGATAATAGAGAGGATATTGAGGGTGATGGGGGAAGAGGTGAATAGGTGAATAGGTGAATAGGTGAATGGGTGAATGGGTGAAGAGGTGAATGGGTGAATGGGTGAAGAGGTGAATGGGGGAAGAGGGTGAATGGGAGGATACACGATGCAAGATGCAAGATTCAAGATTCAAGATAAAATCCTGTATCGTGTATCATGTATCATGTATCGGGTCACTCATCACAATTGATAGAAATGTCCGCTTTATTAAGTTCATTCAATAATTTTCTTAAAGGTATCGATTTAAAGACTCAACGTATCTACAATCTTTCGGGATCATCTCCGGCCCTGTTATTGAGTCTCCTTGGAAATCCCTTTGCTCTTATAGCAGGCACAGAGGAAGAGTCAATCAGGCTTTACAATGATATTACCTTCTTTAACAGGCTTATCGGCAGGTCAGATTGTCTTTATCATCTACCAGAGCCTGACGGCCTTGAGAGGGCAGGCAAAAGGGCAGAGGTCCTCTATGAGATAGGCAGAGGCGATTCCATCATCCTCTCTATAAATTCATTCAATTCACCAGCCTGGTCAAAAGAGGAATTGAAGGACAAGATTTTATCTTTATTAAGAGGCCAGGAATTTGAGAGGGAAAGGCTGATAGAGAGATTAATAGAAAGCGGCTATAGAAGGGTCTCTCTCGTCATAGATAAAGGTGAATTCAGTTCGAGGGGCTGGATACTCGACATATTTCCTGTGAACAGGTCGGAGCCAATCAGGATAGAATTTTATGGAGATGAGATTGAGGCGATTAGGTCCTTTGATATTGAGTCCCAGAGGTCTTTAAAGGATATAAGCGATCTTACTATCCTTCCTGCTGTCGAGCCTGATGAGGGAAGGTTGGACATAAAAGGGCTTGGCTATTCTTCGATCTATTATACCGATTCTGCACTGAAACAGTTACAGGAAAAACAGTCAGACCTGGAACATTTCTGTCTTTTCTCATCCCTCGATATAGTGGGGGAGGGTTTCAGGGCAGGCGCTTTATCAATGGGTGGTCTCGGCATATTACCAGATGAGAGAAGGTCCTTTTCTGATCTGGGAAGGGCTATAAAATCACTGAGCAGGGACAACAGGGTTATCATCGTCTCAGCATCTCAGGGCCAGGCAATGAGACTTAAGGAGTTACTCTTTGATGAAGGTATTATAGCCCCTGTCCTTGACATAGGAGCGACGGTCTCTTATGAGGGGAATATAAATATTACAACAGGCGAACTCTCGTCAGGACTGTTTATTGAGGGTCTCCTGATTCTTACCGAAAGGGAGATATTCGGGGAAAGACCTCATTACAGGCCTATGAAGAGGTCAAAGGTTTCGGGTCTCCTCACGACCCTGAATGATATCTCACCAGGCGACCTCGTTGTTCATTCAGACCACGGTATTGGAAGGTTCTTGAGCATAGAAAGAAAGGCCATCGGAGGTGATGAAGGCTCAATATTTACTGACTTTGCGGTAATCGAATATGCTGGAGGCGATAGGCTCTATCTCCCTCTCTACAATATTGAGAGGATAAAGAAATATAATGGTGGCGAAGGGATTATCCCATCCATCGACAGGCTCGGTGGTAAGACATGGCAGAGGAAAAAGGCCAGGGTCAAGAAGGCTGTTAAGGAGATGGCTGAAAAACTTCTCAGACTCTATGCCGAGAGGGAGGTATCGAAGGGTTTTTCCTTCAGCCCTGATACAGAACTTCACAGGGAATTCTATGACTTCTTTCCCTATGAGGAGACACCAGACCAGATAAGGAGTTTTGAAGAGATAAGGGCTGATATGGAATCTGATAGACCGATGGATAGACTGCTCTG
>JBKBUA010000032.1:0-7754 GCA_046290845.1 Thermodesulfovibrionales bacterium | reverse complement strand
ATACCTGGAGAAGACCTGATAACAGAAGAGGCGAGGAAGAGGCTCGATGCGATCAGGGAGATGAGTTACTTAGGTGCAGGCTTCAGGGTGGCAATGAAGGACTTAGAGATAAGGGGATCAGGCAACCTGCTTGGACCTGAGCAATCAGGCCATATTCATGCTGTGGGCTTTGATACATACCTGGAGATACTCGAAAAGGCGGTGGCAGAACTTAAGGGAGAGGAGATTAAAGAGGAGGTAGAACCTGTTCTGAATCTTAATATAGATGCCCATATCCCTGAGGAATATATAGAGGATGTAACGATCAGGCTCAGTATGTACAGGAGGATTGCAAGGGCAAGGAGTGATGAGGAAATTCAGGAACTCGCCTCAGAGATGAGAGATCGTTTTGGAAATATGCCCGTTGAAGTCAAGAATCTCTTAGAGATAGTGAGGCTTAAGACAATGGCAAAGAAGCTTATGATTAAAAATATCCTTGAAAGGAATGGGCGGATAAGATTCTCTTTTTCAGAGGAAACACCTGTAAAGGTAGAAGATGTATCAGGTCTCTATAAGAGATTCCGGGGCATCAGGTTTCACAGTGATGGCTTCGAACTTCCAATCAAGAAGGAAACCGTGGCATTAGCAGAGGATGTATTAAGATGTTTACAGAGATAGTTTTTTCTTGCTAATAAATGTATTATAGCTTATAATGAATCATGAAGATTAATAATGCCTCCTTTTTAGAGATAGGCTCACCAGGTGCCCACATATTCAGCAAGTTTCCTATACCGAGACTCGGTTCTATCCTGCTTTCTACAATCCTCAGAGATAGAGGTTACAAGGTCAAGGTATTTATAGAGGATATTGCGGCCCCAGACTGGTCTTTTGTTGAGAATTCTGACATTGTCTGCATCTCTACAATAACATCGACAGCCATAAGGGCCTATGAGATTGCGGATAGATTAAAGGCTAAGGGTATTACAGTGATAATCGGTGGTGCCCATCCATCATTTATGCCTGAAGAGGCACTTGAACATGCCAGTTATGTTGTAAGGGGAGAGGGAGACCATACCCTTCCTGAATTGATTGATCATATTGAAATGGGGGAGTCTATTGATTCTATTGCAGGTATCTCTTATAAAGACCCTTCAGGAAGGATAATTCATAATCCCCCAAGACCGCTTCTTGAAGATCTTGATACCCTTCCGGAGCCTGATTTCTCACTTATCCACGGCTGGAAGACCACAAATATCTACCCTGTGTCAACATCAAGAGGTTGTCCCTTTAACTGCCGATTTTGTTCTGTTATACCAATGTTCGGCAGGAGATACAGGTTCAAATCGGTTGATGCCACGCTTGAGGAAATCAGGCATGTCTCTTCTATCTCAAGGGCCACTATATTTTTTGTCGATGATAACTTTGCAGCAAATAAGAAGAGGACAAAGGCGGTACTTAAGGGAATTATTGATGAGAGGATCAAACTGGCCTGGTCTGCACAGGTAAGGACGGATGTGGCAAAGGACCCCGAGCTCCTCCACTTGATGGCTGAATCAGGTTGCAGCACCCTTTATATAGGCTTTGAGTCGGTTAATCCAAAGACCCTGGAACTCTACAATAAGAAACAGGGCCTTGACGAGATAATAGACTGCATAAAGGTTGTTAGGGAACATGGTATACGTATTCACGGTATGTTTGTCCTCGGTGCTGACACAGATGATGTTGAAACCATAAAGGGAACCGCTGATTTTGCAAGTAAGCTCAAGATAGATACCATACAGTTTATGATGCTTACCCCCCTACCAGGGACACCTGTTTTCTTTGAGATGAGCGATTCGGGAAGACTGCTTCATAAAGACTGGAGTAAATACGATGCGCACCATGTGGTCTTCAGACCTGCTCTGATGAGGCCAGAGACGCTCCATTTTGAAACACTGAAGGCAATGAAGAGATTCTACTCATGGAGATATATTCTTAATCACCTCCTAAGGTTTGATTTCTACTATGCTGCAATCGGGCTTTATGGCAAAAAGGCTATTAAGGATGCCCTCAATAAGGCAAAGGAATATCTCGAATCGATTCAAACCTCTCCTGAACCATCCTGCCAAGGTAGCTATTAGGTTGACTTATCCCAGAACTAATGGGAAAATGTCATAAAGACTAAAGTTAACATCAATGCGTAATTTCAGGATTATATTCAGTTCCTTTGTTGATTTTTACAGGGATAATGGCCTGACAAATGCTGCCGCCATATCGTATTTTTCTGTAATGGCGATTGTCCCCTTCTGCCTTCTAATCATAACGATCTTTGGCTATGTCCTGGGACACGATGAGAGATTGCTTGTTTTTTTCACGGAAAGGCTTTCCCATTTTTTCCCGAGGATAACCCATGATATAGTTGATGAATTGAAAAAGATTATAACTTACAGGGGTATAGGTCGATTAACCCTTTTGATATACATAATACTTTCATATCAACTCTTTTCCTCAATAGAATCAGCCGTAAATGTGATATTTAAATCAAAGGTCAGGAGGGCCTTTCTCGTTTCACTTTTGATTTCCATATTTATAATAAGCCTCGTATGTATACTCATTGTTCTGTCCTTTGTGGCTTCAACCGCTATATCTTTGCTTCAGCTATTCAAGGATTATTTCCCGGGTCTCAAGATCGGCATTGTAATAAGTTTTTTAATCAGGTATGTAATACCCTTTATCCTTCTTTTTTTGACGATGATTGCTCTATATCTTTTCCTGCCAAGGGCAAAGGTCAGGATAAGGCCCGTGGTGTTAGGGGCATTGTTTGCATCTGTTATGTTTGAGGTGGCAAAGCATATTTTCACAATATATGTTGTCAGGGTTGCAAAACTTGGAACCATATACGGCCCAATATCTGCCCTTGTAATATTCTTACTATGGGTATTTTATTCGTCTTCTATATTTCTTATCGGCGCTGAATTAGTTAATAAGCTCAATAAGATCAGGCAATGACAAAGCACTGATTTATGCTACCATAAAAATATGGAACTTGAATTCTTAAAATCACTGGTCATAATCTTTGGCGTCTCTGCCTTAGTGGTATTTGCACTGGGACGGCTGAGGATTCCATCTGTTGTTGGTTTTCTTGTGGCAGGAGTAATACTGGGCCCCTATGGTTTTGGTTTCGTAAAGGATGTCCATGAGGTTGAGCTCCTCGCTGAAATCGGCGTTATATTGCTCATGTTCACTATTGGACTCGAATTTTCTTTAAGAAATCTAATGATGCTTCGTTCTCAGGTTCTCGGTGCAGGGACTGTTCAGGTAGCATTTACAGTGCTTGCCGTTACAGTTTTGAGTTTCTTATTTCTTAATCAGAACATTAATGCTGCAGTGTTTGATGGCTTTCTTGTTGCCTTAAGCAGCACCGCCATCGTTATTAAACTCCTCATGGACAGGGCAGAGATAAATTCACCACAGGGCAGGACATCTGTGGGAATACTTTTATTTCAAGACCTTTGTGTGGTGCCTTTTATGCTTCTTATTCCGATACTTGCAGGTAATGGCGGTAGTTTTAAAGTTGTTGCCTTTGCCATGTTCAAGTCCTTTGGACTGCTTGCAGTAGTCCTTATCGCCGCAAGATGGGCTGTGCCATTTATACTTCATGAGATAGTAAAGACGAGGAGTCGTGAATTGTTCATCATTACAATAATACTCCTTTGTACAGGCACTGCCTTTTTCACATCTAAGTTGGGGCTTTCTCTTGCACTTGGAGCATTCCTCGCAGGCATCGTAATTTCTGAGTCTGAATATGCATCACAGGCGATAGCAGATATAATGCCCTTTAAGGAGAGTTTTATCGGGCTTTTTTTTATATCTATCGGAATGCTCATGGATGTAAGCTTTTTGAAAGAGAGCATAATAACCGTTGTGGCGACAGTTTTTTCTATAGTGATTCTCAAGACAATTATTGCATCTATGGCATCTGCCTTATCGGGTCAGCCTCTGAGGATCTCTATCCTCGGTGGATTTTATATTTCTCAGATAGGAGAGTTCTCTTTTGTCCTTGCCCTATCAGGTAAAAAGGCTGGACTTCTGAGTGATTTCGGCTATCAGATATTTCTCTCTGCATCAGTCATTACGATGCTTATTACACCCTTTATTATCAGCATATCTCCTCGTGTTTCAGAGCATCTCATCTCCCTCCTGCCTGTAAAGAGCTTTGAGAAGATAAGGAGAAAAAGATTGAGGGAGGATTATCCTTCAAAAAAATCTGACCATGTGATAATAGTGGGTTTTGGTGTTAATGGAAGTAATCTCGCAAAGGTCTTGAAAGAATCAGGGATTCCTTATATAGTTCTTGAGATAAATGCAAATACTGTCAAAAGGATGAAGAAAAGAGGCGAGCCCATATATTATGGCGATGGTACATCTTCAGAGATACTTCACAAGATGGGTATTCACAGGGCAAAGGTCCTCGTGATTGCAATATCAGATCCCTCAGCAACGAGAAGGATTGTCCAGATAGCGAGACATGAGAATCCAGGAATTCATATTATCGTGAGAACCCGATATGTGGCAGAGGTTGACGAGCTTATCAATCTTGGGGCAAATGAGGTGATACCGGAAGAATTCGAGACATCTATAGAGATTTTTTCGAGGGTGCTTCATCATTATCATGTTCCGAGGAATGTTATAGAGGAACATATTGAAGGTATCAGGAAGAATAGCTACAGTGCCTTAAGGACGGTTGAGTTACCGAGGAGACACTTAACAGAAAGATATGAATTCTTGAAGGGGATAGAAACAGAGACGTATCTGATAAAAGATGGCTCTCCTGTAATAGGTCATTCCTTGAAAGAACTGCACTTAAGGGCAGAGACCGGGGTGACCATTATCGCTGTTCAGAGGGGAGATGAAGTTTTTCAGAATCCGTCACCTGATTTTGTATTAAGATCTGGCGATGTGATTTTGTTGATAGGCAAGAGGAAGGATATTAACAATGCCATAGATTATCTTGAATCGGATAAATTTTTAGTAGCAAAGTATCACAGGTAGGAGTTCAAATCTTGATGCCTAAGCCACCCATTCAGCGCATAATAATTCAGCCTGACTTAAAACTGTCTGTGTTGCCTTTTCCTGTTTATCAGGAGGATAACCGTATTTGCGTAAGATTCGCTTTATCAGTGTCCTCAGTTTTGCCTTAACACTTTCTTTAACAGTCCAGTCAATAGTTACATTTTTCTTCACTGTCTGCACAAGCTCACGGGCTATGGTTCTCAGTGTCTCATCGCCAAGCACCTTAACCGCACTGTCATTTGTCTCGAGGGCATCGTAGAAGGCTAATTCTTCTTCAGTAAGGTTTAATCTCTCACCCCGTTTATGGGCCTCTCTCATCTCTTTGGCAAGTTCAATCAGTTCCATGATCACCTTTGCTGCATCAATCGTGCGGTTCTGGTATCTCCTGATTGTCTTTTCAAGCATTTCGGCAAATGACCTTGACAGGACAAGGTTTCTCTTTGACCGTGCCTTTATTTCGTCATAAAGGAGTTTCTTTAAGACTTCAAAGGCTAAGTTGCGCTGGGGCATATGTCTTACTTCCTCGAGGAATTCATCAGATAGGATAGAGATGTCAGGCTTCTTTAAACCTGCTGAGGCAAATATATCAATGACCTCCTCTGAGGCAATTGCCTTTGAAACGATTTGCCTTACGGCAGAATCCAGCAAGGTTGGTTCGCGAACCGCCCCTACTGTTGTATTTTTTGCCAGAGAAGCCTTGACAGTCTGAAAGAATCCAACATGATCCCTGATTTCAATCGCCTTGTCATGCGGGACCGAGAGTGCAAATGCCTTTGAGAGCTCTGTTACAGCCTGCATATAACGGTTCTTGCCATCGTCTTGTGAAAGGATATGTTCCATTGCCTCCTTTATCACCGTTAATCTCTCGGATGGGCCACTTGTAAAGAATCGAGTATAGTCAAAACCATGAAACATTGTTGAAACAACCTCGAACTTCTCAAGCATAATAGCTACAGCCTCTTCCTGCGGTATGCCTGTCATGTCTCGGTCTTTTTCGGTGTAATCAGAAAGGGCCTTTTTCAACTCATCGGCAATTCCAAGGTAATCGACAACAAGGCCGCCTGGCTTGTCTTTGAATACCCTGTTGACCCTTGCAATTGCCTGCATAAGCCCGTGTCCTCTCATTGGCTTATCAATATACATCGTATGAAGGCTGGGAGCATCGAAACCTGTTAACCACATGTCTCGGACAATGACAAGTTTAAAGGGATGCTCAGGTTTCTTGAAATTATTTGCAAGCGCCTCTCTACGCATCTTGTTTCTGATATGTTGCTGCCATTGTGAAGGATCGGATGCAGAGCCTGTCATAACAACCTTCAGAAATCCTCTGTCATCGTCATCACTATGCCATTCAGGTCTTAATTTTATAATGGCATTATAGAGGTCAACGCAGATTCTACGGCTCATGCAGACAATCATGCCCTTCCCATCCATTGCCTCAAGCCTTTTCTCAAAATGATCAATGATGTCTTTAGCTACAAGCCCTACACGTTTCTCAGTCCCTACCATTGCCTCAAGCTGTGCCCATTTTCTCTTGAGTTTTTCCTTGACTGTCTGTTCCTCGCCCTCTGTTACTTCTTCAAATTCAGGGTCAATCTTAGGTCTTTCATCTGATTTAAGTTCTAATTTTGCAAGTCGAGCTTCATAATAAATCCTGACTGTTGCCCCATCTTCAACTGCACGCTGTATATCATAGATACTGATGTAATTTCCGAATACCGCTGGGGTGTTTCTGTCTGCCTTCTCAATGGGTGTTCCAGTAAAGCCGATGAATGAGGCATTAGGCAGGGCATCCCGTATATGTCTTGCAAATCCGTCTATGAAGTCATACTGGCTTCTGTGTGCCTCATCTGCAATAACAACAATGTTTCTGCGAGTTGATAGCGGTCTGACCTGTTTGACGAGTCCAACCTGTCCGACATTAAAAAACTTTTGCACTGTTGTAAAGACAACGCCGCCTGATGCAACATTGAGGATTTCTCTTAAATGTTCCCTGCTTTCTGCCTGAACAGGTGTCTGCCTGAGTAAGTCCTTGCACCTTGAGAAAGTTCCGAATAACTGATCATCTAAGTCATTCCTGTCTGTTAGAACCACAAGGGTCGGGTTCTGCATTTCAGGATGCTGTATTATCTTTCCTGCATAAAATGCCATCGTAAGGCTTTTTCCGCTACCCTGTGTGTGCCAGACGACGCCGACTCTTTTATCACCCCCTGGAGATGCTGCTTTAATGGTGCAGTCAACAGCCTTATTTACCGCATGAAACTGGTGATAGCCGGCTATCTTCTTGATGATTTCAGAGCCGTCAACCTCAAAAACTATGAAATACCTCAACAGGTCAAGGAATCGTTGTTTCTCAAAGACACCCTTAATCATGACCTCAAGCTCAGGGAGCCCCTTCGGAGCTAAATCATCTCCTGTTATCGTTCTCCACGGTAGAAACCATTCCCAGTCTGCTGTTAGAGTTCCGAGCCTTGCCTCTATGCCATCAGAGACAACGAGTATCTCGTTATAGGGAAATAGAGAAGGGATTTCATTCTTGTATGTCTGAAACTGATTGAAGGCATCCTTTATTGTTGCGTTTTCATCAGATGGATTCTTGAGTTCGATTACACCTAAGGGAATACCATTTACAAAAACAACTACATCGGGCCGCCTGTTATTCTGTCCTTCAATCACGGTGAACTGATTAACAACAAGCCAGTCGTTATTATCAGGATTCTTAA
>JBKBUA010000326.1:0-591 GCA_046290845.1 Thermodesulfovibrionales bacterium | reverse complement strand
GCGTCCAACGCTTAGTAGGGCAGTCTGACCATTCATTATATTTATTCTCGGGTTAGAGAGAACCCTTACATTCCCTTGAGTCTGGAGGGCCTTCAGAAGACCATTAAAGTCCCATCTCGATACCCCGATACTAAAATTAGGCAAATCACCTACTACATCCGAAAACTTATTTGTTCCAAAGGTGACCTGACCAAGATTATTTATATCCAGCGCTGACCAGTCAATACCGTATCTAAGCCCCTCTGATAACTGCACCTCAACGATTCGGGCCTCAATAATGACCTGCCTGCCCAGTACCTTCTTCAGTTCCTTTAGGAAATTTTCGACCTTATCAAGGTCTTTCTTTGTTGCTGTAACAATTATAGTCCCTGTCATCCTGTTAACGCTGAAATTAGGTTGAATTGCTGTATCAACCCTTCTTTCTGTAACCGATGCCTTTGTAACACCAGTAGTAATTCCGAGAATATTTCCGATAGTCCTTTCTATAGAATCCCAAAGCTTGAAAGAATCTTTATCAGCCTGTATCTTTTGTGTGACATTGCCTTTTATGCTACTTGTGCCTGTTGTGATACCTGTTGTGCCTGTTGTGGC
>JBKBUA010000325.1:0-597 GCA_046290845.1 Thermodesulfovibrionales bacterium | reverse complement strand
GAGATGAAGCACTGGCACATTTGCCCATCCAGCTCCTAGACCAAACCTACCTGCCATTATACCAATTATTATAAAAAGAGCGAGTGCCTGTGGCGTCCTGTGTATCTTCCAGTTGACCTCCTGGCCTGTTGATGCCTCATAATAAATACCATTTATCCGTAGGGCTGTGGAGAGTGCATCTGCCTTTGGCACCTCAGGAAATTCTGATTTCTTTGCCATCAGCATAATAGCAACAATCCCAAGGATGGTTATACCGAGTGCTATATTTACAACATTCTTAGGAAGGGCAAGACCTATCATCGCACCAACTATCGCACTTGAAGAGGCAATAAGGGCAACTGGAAGGGCAAGCCTCAAATCAGCCATTCCCCGTTTAAGAAGCCCTGGACCAGCAGCCAGTGCACCTGAAAGCGCCACGAGGAGACCCGCACCTCTTACAAAGTCAAGATTAAAAGGAAAAAAACCACCAATTATTGGAACAAACAGAACACCTCCACCAACTCCACCGAGAACCGCAACTATTCCAAGGATAAAGGTGACTATAAAGAGGACAAGTGGCCATACCCACCATGGTGTTGAGGAAGCTGTTTGAGCAGG
>JBKBUA010000324.1:0-604 GCA_046290845.1 Thermodesulfovibrionales bacterium | reverse complement strand
GCCCTGAAATCTGTTAAGTACATGGATAATCTCTTCTTTCGTAAAGGAAAAACCTTCAACCCTTTCAATTACCCTTCCCTCTGAATCGAGTGTATCTGTTCTCTCCCCGAGCTTTATCCTTGCGATATATTCCTTATTAAGGTCTGTCAGGAATCTCGTTATCTTTGTGGCCTCATTAAGGCAGATGAGGAGTACACCTGTTGCAATAGGGTCGAGGGTACCAGCATGTCCAGCCTTTTTAACATGTAATAGCTTTTTTACAGTTGTAACAGCCTCCTGAGAGGTCATACCCTTGGGCTTGTCGAGATTTATGACGAGGTTCATTTGCCTCCCTGCACCTACCAATGTCTCTCTATCTCTCTTATAAGTGCCTCCTTTGCCTCAATAAGACTCCCCTTAATCTTATAACCTGCTGCGTTTCTGTGACCTCCTCCACCAAAGGCCTCCGCTATCTCAGCCACATTTAAATCTCCTTTTGAACGGAGGCTCACCTTCCACCCCTCTTCTATCTCTCTGAAAAAAACTGTTATCTTCACATCTGCCATCATCCTTGGAAAATTGGCAAAGTTTTCTGTATCTGCTGCATCGGTCCCTGTCTTTTGAA
>JBKBUA010000323.1:0-608 GCA_046290845.1 Thermodesulfovibrionales bacterium | reverse complement strand
AGTAAGGCTTTCAGAGGAAATAGAGAGGCTGTCAGAGGATTTATCTACTGCATATGAGAAGAAACTCAGGAGGTTTAAAAATGCTTAATCAAATATTAGCCGTCTGCATACCAGTGGTTTGGAATATTGCCCTCCATTCGCTGTGGCGCTCAAGGATGATAACTCCAGTCGGGCTACGCCCTCCTTCCGTTATCATCCTTCTCTATCAATGGGATTCAGTATATAATCCTATATCTATTTCGAAGAGATTTTATTTTGAGGAAATACGGGAGTAAACTTCCACAACCTCCACTTCGTAAGTGTCATTGCCACGTCGTAAAATTCATTCTTTAATCTCTCAAAAAGTCTCTCTCTAAGAGAAATGTCTTTAAAGATGTCTTTACGCAAGGATTGTGCCACTCCTTCTAAGTCATTGTTTTTGCTAAGTTTTTCAGGCATTGCCAAGACCTCATTTTTTTCTTGCTTTCGGTAAAAATCTTTCTTGCTTTCGGTAAGCCCATTGGTGCTTTCGTTAGAATCCCTGTAAGGGAATGGTTTATACCGACGCTGGTCAAACTGCCATCTCGTGTAATCCTTCTGAACACTGTAGACATTTGCCTCTGTGTAGG
>JBKBUA010000322.1:0-610 GCA_046290845.1 Thermodesulfovibrionales bacterium | reverse complement strand
AACATCGTTTTGACATGGGAGAACTGATAGACCATATAATGGAGATTGAGGTCCTATATCCGGGAAGGGCAGGCCTTATTGACGAGCTCACAGGACTCTTCAGCCATAGATATTTCCAGATAAGGCTTGCGCAGGAAGTTGAAAGGGCTGTAAGATACAAACAGCCTCTAAACCTCCTTATCCTCGATATTGATTTCTTTGGGCAGTATTTGAAAGAACACGGAGAGGAGGAAGGGGATAAGGTGCTTAAAACTGTAGCGGATCTCTTAAGAAAAAACATAAGGGGTTCTGATGTGGTTGTAAGATACGGCGGTGACTCTTTTGCGGTCATATTGCCTAATACTGTGTTATCAGCAGCTTTGTCTCTCGGAAACAGGTTCAACGCTATAATAAGAAATTATCCCTTTCCCTACAAGGAGACCCTTCCAAAGGGCAGGATTACGGCAAGCGCGGGGCTTACATTCCTCGATGGTCAGAATGCTGAAGAACTTATCCTCTGCTGTGAAAAGGCAAAGGCCTTTGCTGTGAAAAGGGGCGGGGATAGAGTCGAGATATACTCAAAGGAGATGGAAGAAGAGGAGGAAACAGCAGAGGTCTGAAGATTGCCAGC
>JBKBUA010000321.1:0-612 GCA_046290845.1 Thermodesulfovibrionales bacterium | reverse complement strand
GAAAAGATTCAGAAAAAAGAGGGAGTTTATGTTAAAGTAAAAGAACCATCTGCTGAGGAAAGGATTAAAGAGATAGCAAGGATGTTGAGTGGCAAGACAACAGAGGCATCACTGAGACATGCACTAGAACTTCTTGAGAGGAAGGCATGAAGGGAAGGATAGAGATAGACAGGGAATTATGTAAGGGTTGCAAATACTGTGTTTTATCCTGTCCAGAAGGAGTTATTGGTATTGATAAAGAATTTAACAGGATGGGCTATTTCCCTGCCATAGCTGTTGACTTAGAGAAATGTACAGGTTGCACCCTCTGTGCCCAGATCTGTCCTGAGATAGCTATAGTTGTCTGGAGAGGGGAAGAACAGAATAAATGAGGGTTGCTGTTGTTGGTGTGGGTTACCTCGGAGAACATCATGCAAGGGTTTTCTCTGAGATCGAGGGTATAGAGTTATCAGGGGTTGTTGATATAAGGAGAGACAGGGCCCTCGATATTGCGTCGAGGTTCTCGACACAGGCATTTACTGATTATAGAGATGTCCTCGATAAGGTTGATGCCATAAGTATCGCAACACCCACCACTTCTCATCATGAGATTGCCCTTAATGTTCTCAGGGC
>JBKBUA010000320.1:0-615 GCA_046290845.1 Thermodesulfovibrionales bacterium | reverse complement strand
CTAAGTATATTTATAACTTCATCTTTCTTATTTTCTATTTTTTTATCAATTTCTTCATCAAATCCTGCAAGATTCTTTCTAAATCCTTTTAACTCATCAAATGTTTTTTTGACATATATTTCAAGTTCTTCAAAAGAATAGCATCTTTCAGTAGAAATTTTTTCCATTAATTCAGAAATTTCATTAGCAATAAAATCTTTTAATTTTTCATTTTCTTGCTTTTTTTGTATTAAATTTATAACTTTCAAAATTTCTTCACTTATTTTTTCAGTTTCATAATTTTTTCTTGAAGATTCAAAAATTATTCTTGCATAACTTTCAAAAACATCCAAAATTTTTTCTAAACTTTCATCTTTTATTTCATTTCTTAATTCTTCCTTTACTTTTTCAATTTCTTTTTCAATCTCAGCTCTTTCTCTTTTTGTATACTTTTCAAAAAAACCTTCATCTCTTTTTCTTTCCAAATCAAATAAATATTCCACCCTTTTTCTTATCACTCTAAAGTTGGTAAAAGTTCCTCCTAACCATCTTTCATTAACATAAGGAAAATCGCATTCTGTGGCAACCTCTTTTATCAACTCTTTCAATTGAACTTTTGTCCCAACAAACAAAATC
>JBKBUA010000319.1:0-623 GCA_046290845.1 Thermodesulfovibrionales bacterium | reverse complement strand
ATCGCTCACAGTAATAGATGTCTCAAGGTTTACGATCCTGACATCAGGCATCATCCTTTTTAATACACCGAGGGCATCACCCCAGATATAGGCATAATCAACAGGTCTTTTTATAGGTCCATTAAGGTCTTCTGCGAGTTTCACATAGTATTCTGCATTCTTAACAAAAGGCTCGTATAAAACAGGATCGCAGGGGTGCGGAAGTATCTGATCTATTCCGCGCCCTGTCATAACATCTCCGCACATAAACAAAGAAATACCTTCTCGACCCATTAACAATCATGTATCAAATTATATGCCAATAATAAAACCAACAACCCTTCTATAAGAAAATTAAAAAAGGCCAATTTGAGCGGTCTATTTTGAATCTGATAGCGTATATTTACGGGTCTTACAGGTAGGAAATCTTTTTTTCCAAACCAAGCGTCTCGCTAATTTCATCCAGAGATAATGTAATCTCTATTAATGCCTGCTTTGCCTGCCATATCTCGACGATTGAGGCAGGTTCCCTCATATACCACCTTTTTAATCTTCTCTTTAGTTCGAGACTCCTCTTATGGAGTTCTTCATATTGTTCAATTAAATGCGTCATAATTTATTGTAATATTTTTACTTAATAATTT
>JBKBUA010000318.1:0-637 GCA_046290845.1 Thermodesulfovibrionales bacterium | reverse complement strand
TTGTTTCCTATAGAGTGTAGATAGGGATTCGGAGATTAGCTTGGTTTTTGTGTCGCAATCCCTTCTAAATGAGGTCTTGTTTCCTATACCAGAACTCTTGCCCCATGCGCGGGGTGTCGTGCGTCGCAATCCCTTCTAAATGAGGTCTTGTTTCCTATGCCGCTGCAGATAGGAAAGCAGGAATTAGTAATCAGTCGCAATCCCTTCTAAATGAGGTCTTGTTTCCTATGAAACCTACCTCTGGGGACAGAGGTAGTTATAGACGTCGCAATCCCTTCTAAATGAGGTCTTGTTTCCTATATGCAAGAACTAAAGACAATTGGGTATAATGTATTTCTTAAGTCGCAATCCCTTCTAAATGAGGTCTTGTTTCCTATTTCTTTATAATTTGTGTATTGAACTGATGATAGATTGTCGCAATCCCTTCTAAATGAGGTCTTGTTTCCTATTCCAGGAGAAGGGATGGGACGAGGCTTTTAAACATATGTCGCAATCCCTTCTAAATGAGGTCTTGTTTCCTATAGAAGACCCTGCGATTGATAAGGATACCAAAAAGGTCATGTCGCAATCCCTTCTAAATGAGGTCTTGTTTCCTATGACAGGAAAGGAAAGGAGGTGTAAAGATGTCTCGTCTCAA
>JBKBUA010000031.1:8710-16808 GCA_046290845.1 Thermodesulfovibrionales bacterium | reverse complement strand
TCCTCAAAGGACTCTATCCTATAAGTATCGAGCATATTTAAGAATAACATCACGGGGTTTAAAGTCAATAAAATGGAATGTTACTTGTTTGTAACATGTTATCCTTGAATCAAATGAGCCCAGAAACCTTGATTTCTTTAATCTTTTTGACGAGAAATTAATTGTCGTTACTTTTTTGTAACAAGCGTAGGAATTAAAATTCAATAAAATCAATAAGTTAGATTTGGCATGGAAATTGTTATAAATTTGAGAAATAGCATGGGTAGTAAAATCAAATACTTAAAGTACAATTTCATGAAAGAGGGGGTGAGAAGGAAGGGATTTTTGTGATTTTCTGCAGTTCTTATTAATTAAAAACCTAAAAGGAGTAGGAGGTAGAAGATGGCATTAAACGAGATAGTTAGAATGCACGATGACCTTGAAAGGGCTTTAAAGAAGGACGCCTCTGAGCGGTCATGGATTATGGTGATCGATCTCAGAAAATGCGTGGGCGACCATGCCTGCGCTGTTTCCTGCATGGCGGAAAACGCGTGTCCACCAGGCACATCGTATAGAAAGGTCTTTGAGACGGAGTATAAGACCTTTCCCGACCTGGACAGATTCTTTATGCCCGCAAACTGCCAGCACTGCGATAATCCGCCCTGCATGAAGGCAGCGGACAAGATTGCAAAAGGCGCGATTGAAAAGAGGAAGGACGGCATAGTTGTATTTAACTATGCAAAACTTGCAAAGAGCGGAAAGGCTAAGGAGGCTGCAAAAAAGGCCTGTCCTTACTATGCGATAGTTGAGGACAATGGGGGCTTCTATACGGATGGAACCCCTGTGCTTGAACCCTATGAGACGAGAGATTTCTATGAGTATGACAAAAAACTCAATAGAAAAAAAGGCGACACTAAGGATTCTATTAGAAAGTGCACATTCTGCCTTCACCGTCTTGAAAGCGGAATGCTTCCTGCATGCGTTGGAACATGCATAGGAAGGGCGATGTATTTTGGAGATAAAAATGACCCTCAGAGCCTCGTCTCCGAACTGCTGAAAAAGGAAAAGACCTGGAATCTCAAAGCAGGGCTCGGAACAAATCCAAGAGTTTATTACATAGGTTATGAAGATAGAACAAAAATCTCGGTTGCATCGCCTGTATCATGCATGGCATGCCATCAATAAGGGAGGTGTAATAATGGCTGAAAAAGATAAAGATTTAACTTGTAAACTGAGCGAATATATTGAAAAACTTCCTGAAACTGATATAACAAGAAGGTCTCTTCTTAAGTCAGGTGCGCTTCTCGGCGGCTCTGCCCTGCTGATGAGCCAGATGGAAGGGGCATTTAAACTTCTAAGAAGCGCCGAGGCAGCGGGAGGAATAGCAGCAGGAGAATATCCGCTTTCAAAGGCTACTAGCGTCATCTATTCAGCCTGCCTGCAGTGTCATACAGCATGTCCTATTAAGGTAAAAATTCTAAACGGCGTGGCCGTAAAGATAGACGGCAATCCTTACAGCGAAAACATGCAGCCAAATCTTAACTACGAAACTCCTCTTTCGAAGGCTGCAAAGATTGACGCAAAGGTGTGTCCCAAAGGCCAGGCAGGCATACAGAGCCTCTATGACCCTTACAGAATTGTCAAGGTTTTAAAAAGAAATGGACCGAGAGGTTCAAACAAATGGAAGGTAATACCTTTCGATAAGGCAATTGACGAGATTGTCAACGGGGGGAAACTCTTCGCCTCGATAGGTGAAGACAGGCATGTGCCTGGACTGAAAGAAATATACGCGATGAAGGACCCAAAGCTCTCTGAAGACATGGCAAAAGATGCAAAGGCAGTTGCTGAAGGTAAGATGAAGGTCGCTGAATTCAAATCAAAATACAGCGCCCACCTTGATCTTCTGATAGACCCCGACCATCCTGACCTCGGCCCAAAGAACAACCAACTGCTTTCAATGTGGGGCAGAATCGAGCATGGCAGGATAGAGTTCGGCAAGAGGTTTATGTACGGAGGCTTCGGCTCTCAGAACCTCATCGAGCATACAACAATCTGCGAACAGTCGCACCATATTGCATACAAGGAGGCGACACACCAGTATAAGGATGGCAAATGGTCAGGCGGCATTACGCATATGAAGCCCGATGCATATAACGCAGAATTTATCATTTATTTTGGCACAGGCTTTGTTGAGGCAAATTTCGGGCCTCCTTGTATGGCAGAAAAAGTCACTGATGGTCTCGCATCAGGCAGGCTTAAGGTAGCTGTTGTTGATCCAAGAATGTCAAAGTCCGCCTCAAGGGCTTGGAAATGGCTCCCTATTAAGCCTTCGACAGACGCTGCATTAGCCCTTGCCATGATCCGCTGGATGATAGAGAACAAGAGATATGACGCCAAATATCTTGAAAATGCAAATAAGGCGGCTGCAAAGTCAGGAGGAGAGACCACGTGGTCTAATTCAACGCATCTTGTAAGGATTGAGAAGGATGGCCCGGGAGCATTGCTCAGGGCATCTGACATCGGCATTGGCGATAAGGATTCTTTTGTTGTTATGAAAAATGGGACTCCTACCGCTGTAAAGGCCGACGATGACAAAAATGCAGTGACAGGTGACCTTGAATACAGTGGCGAGATTAAGGGCATCAAGGTAAAGACCGCATTTACCATTCTAAAAGAAGAGGCCTTCTCAAAGAGCATGGCAGAATGGTCTGAGATAACAGGCATTCCTGTAAAAGATATCGAGGAAGTGGCGAAGGAATTTACCTCTCATGGAAAGAAGGCTGGAGTTGAGTTCTATCGCGGCCCTGTTCAGCATACCAATGGGTATTATAATGCTCAGGCCCTTATTGCCTTGAATATCCTGATCGGCAACACCGACCACAAGGGTGGCATGTCCGTAGGTGGTGGACACTGGCATGAGTTCGGGGATAAATCAAAGGAACAGTTCAATGTAAACAAGATGCATCCTAACAAACTCACCCCTTTTGGCCACAAGATAACGAGAGAAGGCTCTCATTATGAGAAGTCAACACTGTTTAACGGATACCCTGCAAAGAGGCCATGGCTTCCGTTTACGAGCAATGTGTATCAGGAGGCCCTACCTTCAGCGGCTGACGGTTATCCTTATCCTATTAAGGCCCTCTGGCTTCACATGGGCACCCCGGGTCTTGCAGCGCCGGCTGGTCACACGGCACTTCAGATTCTGGCTGATGTAAATAAGATTCCCCTTTTCTTTGCTACTGATATCGTACTTGGGGAATCAACCATGTATGCAGATTACGTATTCCCTGATACCGCTATATGGGAGAGATTTGGCACCCCGCATTCCTCCCCTGATGTTCCGTTGATGGCTTCAAAATTCAGACAGCCAACAATTACCCCCCTTACCGAGGTTGTGACTGTATTTGGAGAGAAGACCCATTGTTCGTTTGAGGCTGTCGTCCTGGCCATTGCCGAGAGATTGGGTCTTGCAGGCTTTGGAAAAGATGGCTTTGCAAAAGGTTGGGATCTTACACGACAAGAGGACTGGTATCTAAAGCTTGCTGCGAATATAGCGGTAGGAGACAAAGAAGGCGATTCAGTCCCAGAGGCATCCTTTGACGAGATCAAGACCTTTACCGAGGCAAGGAAACACCTTAAACCTACCGTATTTTCTATGGAACGGTGGGAAAAAGCGGTTGGCTCTGATAAATGGAAAAAGACCATAACCGTTCTGAACCGTGGTGGCAGATGGGCCAACTGGAATGACAAGGTGGTTGACGGCAAGGGCACACTGCTGAAGACCTACGGGAAACAGCTTAATCTTTACGCTGAGAATGTTGCAAAGGCGAAACACTCCTTTACCGGCAAGAGGTTCTCTGGTATTGCAATCTATGAACCGCCAAAGGATGCCGCAGGCAATGTGGCAGTGGATATGGATATGCCGCTTCATCTCATCACATACAAGGAAATACTTGGCGGGCAGTCGAGGACGTTGCCAAATAACTATTGGATGAGCTCTATCCTTCCCGAGAATTATATCCTGATCAACACTGATACCGCTGCAAAACTCGGCTTCAAGGACGGAGATAAAGCAAGGCTTGTTTCGGCTACCAATCCTGACGGCAAATGGCATCTGCCTAACATTGGTTCAAAGGACATGGTAGGCAAGATCAAGGCCGTTGAAGGCATGGCACCCGGCGTCGTGGCTGTGTCATGGCACTTTGGCCATTGGGGCTACGGAGCATCGGACGCCTCAATTGACGGCAAGGTCATAAAGGGCGATAAGAGACGCACTACAGGTCTCTGCCCGAATGCAGCTATGAAGGTGGACCCTGTGTTAAAGAATTCCTGCATGACCGACCCGATCGGCGGCAGTTCTTCTTTCTATGACACGAGGGTTAAATTAGTCAAGGCGTAAAGTATCATAGAGGGGCAGAAATGACTTTTTCTTGCCCCTCTATAAAAAATCAATATGAAGAAAATGAGAATCAGCTATTATACTAAGGTTCTAAGGACATATCTATGATCAATGGATTTTTTTAATATGAAGGCACAAAAGATGATAAAAGCCTCGAATTTATTTTTATTAACTGATTTAACCCCTGTGGATGAGGCGTTAAAATCCCCTCCATCCCCTCAGCCCCATCCACTTTTTTTATAGTGTGCCTTAGGCGCATGAGCGAGTTAATAGACTTATCACAGTTACGAACATTACACGGGTAAACTGTAAAATTTACACAAAATTTACAAGGCGGTATGCTAAAATCAAAAAAGCTTGGGCAATGAAAAATATTGTAAAGGATTCATTTGAGGAATTGTTAAAGGAATCGGTGAGAATTCATGGACACCTTTGTCCTGGCCAGGTCCTCGGCGTGAGGATGTCTATGCTCGGGCTATCTGAGATAGGCATTGAAGACCCGAAGGGTAATGACAGAAAAAGTCTGATTGTTTTTGTTGAGATGGACAGGTGCGCCACGGATGCCGTTCAGTCAGTTACAGGATGCAGCCTTGGTCATCGGACGATGAAGTTCATGGATTACGGAAAGATGGCTGCTACATTTGTGAATCTTAAAACAGGTAAGGCAGTGAGGGTTGTAGCAAAGGAAGAGGCGAGAGATAAGGCAAGAGAGATGTTTCCCCATATCGAAAATAAATATCATGCCCAACTCGAGGCCTATAAAATAATGTCTGATGAGGATCTTTTCGACATTATGAATGTTAAAGTGGAGATAAGGCCTGAGGATATGCCTGGAAGACCCTTGAGAAGGGTCAGATGTGATGTATGTGGTGAGTATGTTCAGGATATGAGGGAGGTGTACAAGGATGGAAAGGTCCTGTGCAAACCCTGTTTCAACGGCGGGTATTATAGAAATGCAGACAACACTATTGGTTAATGATCAGGTTATACCACTTAATGATTTTACTCAAAATTATCTTGGAAATGTAATCAAAGGAATTGTTACGGCCCTTGGCCAGGATTCTGAAAATATAATGCTTTATATAGATGAATCAGGCCTGAAGATTTATACAGAGGCAGGTGAGGTGCCACTTGTGAAGGATTTCGCTAAATTGCTTATTGAAAGCACCATTAAAGGTTTGTTATCACCATTAAAAGGTATCTTCTGGCTCGGGAGGGTCTGCATATCCTGTAAAAAGGTAAGTAAAATTTCCATGAGCAATTAAAATTTTTTGGCGTTATGCAGAAATGTCATAACGGTATAATTAAAAGAGGTAAGGAATGGAGATAAAATCAAAGCTCTGGATTGAGATTGATGGAGAGCCTGTCTTTGGCAGGGGAAGGAGGTTTCTTCTTCAGGCTATCGATAAATACGGCTCTATTAATCAGGCGGCAAAAGAGATAAACATCTCGTATAGAAAGGCCTGGAGTTACATAAAGGCGATGGAGGACAGACTGGGCATAAGATTGGTTGAAAGACAGGTTGGGGGCAGAAACGGAGGAGGTGCACAACTCACTGAAGATGCAAGGGATTTTTTAAGGAGATACGAAATCCTTGAAAAAGGAGTGAGGGATATGGTTGATAAGAGGTTCAAGGATATCTTTTGTAAAGAATGAGAGGAGGAGAACATGTGTGATTTGAACGAAAGAGAGATTAAAGGACTGAGGACTATCCCTGTCACCGAGGCAGTTGGTACTGTCCTTGCCCATGATATTACAGAGATAAGGGAGGGAGAGTTTAAAGGAAGGGCATTCAAGAAGGGTCACATAGTCAGGCAGGAGGATATCGAGTACCTTAGAAGACTTGGAAAAGAAAATCTTTATGTATTGAGTATGGGACATGACGAGATGCACGAGGATGAGGCCGCCCATGCGATTGCTACGGCTCTTATGGGTGAGGGCGTTACCATGGAGGGTGAACCAAAGGAGGGGAAAATAAATATAATTGCCGCAAGGGATGGACTTCTTAAGATAAATAAAGATGCACTCTTGAGATTTAATATGCTGGGTGATGTAATGTGTGCAACCCTGCATAGCAATACAGTAGTGAAGAAGGGCCAGATTGTTGCTGGTACAAGGGCGATACCGCTCGTTGTGAAAAAAGAGATTGTTCAAAAGGCGGTGGAAATAGCAAAAGAAAGTAGATTCAATATTCAAGATGCAATTTCTTCAGCCTTCAGCCTTCAGCCTTCAGCCTCTACCGGTGTTATCGAGGTTAAGGAATTGAGAAAGCCGAGGGTTGGAGTGGTCATAACAGGCAATGAGGTCTATTATGGAAGGATAAAGGATGCCTTTGCACCCATTATTACAAAAAAGATAGAGGCATATCAGGGAGTGATAGTAGGTCTATATTATGCGCCTGATGATGTAGATTTTATTGAGGCAAGGCTTAGGGAACTCCTTGAGGCAGGTGCAGACCTCTTAATCACAACTGGTGGTATGTCAGTCGACCCCGATGATGTTACGAGATTTGCAATAAGAAGGCTCGGTGCAACGGACATCACTTACGGCTCGGCAGTGCTGCCAGGAGCAATGTTTCTGGTGGCATACATTAGTGCGATAGTGCGACAGAGCGACAGCGAGACAGCCGCTTCACCCATTCGCCCATTCACACATTCACACATTCCTGTTTTAGGAATCCCTGCCTGTGGGATGTATCATAAAACGACCATCTTTGATTTAATCCTTCCGAGGGTACTTGCAGGTGAAAAGATCGGTAGGCAGGAGCTTGCAGAACTCGGACACGGGGGGTTATGTCTTAATTGCAAGGAATGCAGGTATCCAGTATGTCCGTTCGGGAAGTAATGGTAAAAAACTTAGTCTCCAGACTTTTAGCCACATTCGTTATCCTTGCCATGTTTGGTTGTGGGGATAGCGAAATTCCTAAAAAGGTAAATCTGAATAAACGTAATCACAATAATGCACAGGGGAATTATATAAGGCAGCTGGATGTTGGTTCTTTAAGGTTTGGTTTTGATCTTAGACTCGGGCCAAAGGAGGATGTAAGGATATATCTTCCGTTTCTTCGATATCTCGAGCATAATACAGGAAACAGATTTTCTCTCAGGTTTACCGAAAAATACGAAGACACTGTGGAGAATTTAGGCAAGGGGATAACTCATTTTGCAGCACTTGGCCCTGTTAATTGTATTTTAGCGAATAAAAGATACGGTACGGGCTGTCTCGTCATGGGACTCAATTCGGATGGAAAACCCGAGTATCGTGCTGTTATCTTTACAAGTATAAACAGCCCTATAGAAAGCCTTAAAGACCTAAAAGGTAAGACTTTTGCCTTTGGCGATAGGTATTCAACGCAGGGGCATATTATCCCCAGAAAGATGCTTGAAGACAAGGGAATTAGTTTAGAAGATTTAAAAGGTTATGTATTCACAGGCTCTCATGCAAACACAGCAAGGGCTGTATTAAACGGGGAATACGATGCAGGGGGGATACAGGACACCCTCGCAATGAGACTGGTTTCAGAAGGGAAAATAAAAATACTTGCCACCTCGAAACCATATCCGAGCAGCCTGATTTGCTACAATAAAAATGTCGACCCTGTGATTTTAAAGGCTGTAAAAGCGGCACTTCTTTCTTTTGACCCAAAAGGCAAGCACGCAGGTATTCTTGTAGATTGGGATAAGACAGAAATGCCCAATGGATTTACCCTATACAGTGAAT
>JBKBUA010000031.1:0-8611 GCA_046290845.1 Thermodesulfovibrionales bacterium | reverse complement strand
CATCTTCCATGCATGAGATAAAAAACCTTGCATTTAAATATAATCTTTTGAAATGAAACTCTGGCTTAAGATAGTCCTTCTCAATATAGTTATTGTTATGAGTCTGGGCATACTTGTAATCATTGCAGTAAGAGGGGCTGTAACAGATGCCATCAGGACAGAGTTATCGAGAGAGGGCGAGTCTCTGGCAAGAAATCTATCAAACAGAATTGCTGATTCTATACTCATAGATGATGTCTACAGAATTGAGGAGGCAATAGAGGATGTCCTTAAGACAGAAAGAGATGTAGAATATGTGTTTGTGACAGACAAAGATGGATATTTGCTTGCTCATACCTTTAAGAATGGTTTTCCACCTGACATTTTGAGCTGGAACCCAATGTTTAATAAGCAGGTTTCGGTGCAGCTATTAGACACAGAATCGGGATTCATAAGGGATGTTGGATTAAAGGTATTCGAAGGGATGAAGCCTGAACTTCATGTAGGTATTAAAGAGGAAAGGCTTACACAAACACTGAGCAGGATAAGAAACCTCATCATACTTCTTACGATAATAGTAATGCTCATTGGCTCTGTGCTTTCCTGCTTTACGAGCAGACTTATAACTAAACCCCTAAACCAACTTGTTGATTTTACACATGACCTTGCAAAGGGAGATTTTGGTAAGAGCATCGAGATAAAATCGAGGGATGAGGTTGGAGAACTATCCGAAACATTTAATAACCTCTCTTACGAACTGGATGCATATAGAAAGAAGATGGAAGAATCTTACAAGCAGATGCTCAGGACGGAAAAACTTACTGCGCTTGGGAGGCTTTCAGCAGGGCTTGCCCATGAGCTAAAAAATCCCCTCACATCAATAAGGACCCTTTTCCAGACATTTAAAGGCAACTCTTCTTTAGTAACAAAAGATGATATAGAAATAGTAATCTCCGCGGCAGACCAGATGAATGACCTTTTGACAAAATTCCTCAGATTTGCAAGAAGCGATGAGTTTAATATGACAGATGTGTATATCAATTCCATAATAAAACATGTAATTAAACTTACCGAGTTTCAGCTCAAAGACAGGTCAATTGGTTTGTCTTTAGAACTTACCAAGCTGCCACCCCTAAAGGCTGACAGGGCAATGATACAGCAGGCAATACTGAACCTTGTCCTCAATGCAATAGAGGCGATGCATCAGGGAGGCACCCTCACCATATCAACCAGGATCGAGAATGGTTATGCCTTTGTCTCTGTTAGTGACACAGGAACAGGCATTCCAGAAGAGATAAGAGACAGGATATTTGATCCCTTTTTTACAACAAAGCCTGACGGCACAGGTTTGGGCCTTTCAATAGTGTATAATATTGCGAGCCTCCATAACGGAGAGATTAGTTTTGAGAGTAACGGGAAAGGGACGACCTTTATCCTGAATATACCTTTAAATGTATGAATAAGAACAAGATACTTGTTGTTGACGACCAGAGGACAGTCTGTTATTCCCTTCAGAGATTTCTTCAATCAGAAGGCTATAATGTGCATACAGCCACAAGCGGCGAAGATGCATTGTCAGTTTTAAATGATATTAAACCAGACCTTGTGATAATGGATGTGAGGATGCCTGAAATGGATGGCATTGAGGTTTTACGAAAAATAAAGGAATCCCATCCTCAAATCCAGGTAATCATGATGACGGCCTTCAGCACCACCGAAAAGGCAATTCAGGCCATCAAATTAGGTGCATATGATTATCTTACAAAACCATTTGATAATGATGAATTGCTTATTCGGGTAAGAGATGCAATAAAAACAAAGGAATTGATGAATGAGGTGGTTACCTTTAATGCCTCCGATGATTTTACAGGCGGTGAAAGAATTATAGGCAAAAGCCCTGCCATGCTCGATATTTACAAACAAATAGGAAAGGCGGCACCAACAGACGCAACGGTTCTTATAAAGGGAGAAAATGGCACGGGGAAAGAACTCGTTGCAAGGGCAATATATCATTACAGCAACAGGTCAACAAAGCCATTCCTCGCAATAAATTGTGCAGCCATTCCAGAACAGCTTCTTGAGAGCGAGCTTTTCGGATACGAGCGGGGGGCATTTACAGGAGCGGATTTCAGGCGCATAGGGAAATTTGAACAGTGTAGCGCAGGGACAATATTTCTTGATGAAATCGGTGATATGCCCCTTGGTCTTCAGTCAAAACTTTTGAGAGTGCTTCAGGATGGAAAATTCCAGAGACTTGGTGGAACAGATACTATTGAAACAGATGTAAGGATAATTGCTGCTACTAACAAAGATATAGAGAACATGGTAAAGAGGGGCGTGTTCAGGGAAGACCTATATTATCGAATAAATGTGGTCACCATCAATGTGCCACCTTTGAGGGAAAGGAAAGAGGATATTAAAGAACTTGTCCATTACTTTATACAGAAATACAATAAAAAGCTCGGCAAGACAATAAAAGGCATCACCGCTGATGCCCTGAAAAAGCTGGAAGACTATACATGGCCTGGCAATGTTAGGGAACTTGAGAATGTTATTCAGAAGGCAATGGTTTTCTGTAACAGCGATTATCTATCCATGGAATGCTGCGAAGGACTGCATGTGCAGAACTTGTTGCGAAGCAGGTGTGTCACCTTAGAGGAGGCTATTGAGAATATCGTTGAACTGGCCTTTAAGGATGGTTGCCATGACAGGTTTCAGGATATAGTCAACACACTTGAAAAATCCATGGTCAAAAGGGCGATGGAACTTACAAAGGGCAACCAGGTGCAAGCAGCAAGACTGCTCGGAATATCGAGAAATACGCTGAGAAAGAAACTGGAAGAAGAATAAGGCAAATCGGTATGATGAGGGAGTCTGATGATGGTTGCTAAGTCGGTTATATTATTTATCCTTGCCGGTCTCTGTGAGATAGGTGGAGGCTATCTCGTATGGCTCTGGCTCAGGGAAGGCAGAAGCATATGGATTGCATTGATTGGGGCAATAGTGCTCATTCTGTACGGTGTAATACCCACATTCCAGCCTGCCCATTTCGGAAGGGTCTATGCGGCCTATGGCGGCGTATTTGTTGTCCTCTCAATACTCTGGGGATGGAAGATTGATGGAATTTCACCAGACAGATATGACCTTATCGGAGGGTTAATCTGCATCATTGGCGTATTTGTAATCATGTACTGGCCGAGGGGTTAAGGAGTTTCGATTAATCTCCTCACAACAAGAAGAAAGTCTTCTATAACTTTAAGATCTTCCTTGAGATGCTTCCCTGTATCTGCTCATGGTGAAACCAGGTCAAGAAGTATTTGTTTCCTTTTTGGAAGGAGATCAAAATACCTCTTCCATGTATCTTCAATAAAGTCGTATCTTATATCCTCATTCTTTGAAAAAAGCAGAATGCCCTTTGTTGCATAATATCTAAAGCCTATGGTCGCATAATTAATTACCTTGATATCCAGTGGTCTGATTCCTGTTTCCATTTCTGAAATAGCAGAGATTCTTAGACCATAATCAATAGCCTCATCTTCTGGAACAACATCTTTACTTACATAAACAGCAACATCAATATCCCTCCATGCTAAACCCTCAGCAAAAGAGCCATGTATGTATGCAAAAATTATTTCAGCCCTTTTTTCAAGAAATGCCCTCAGCCTTGCGATGATCACTCTTTTATTCATCTTTTTGTATTATAGCATTTTATTGCCACCTTCATGATAACAACTTTACAACTCTATTTTTGTTCAACCTCTGCACATCTGACCAATCATTGAACACTATCTCAAGATAAATATCCTTAATTTTCAATAAGTTTTTACTGGCATAACGATTGCTTTAATTCCTTTTAAAATCTATTTGAAAGGAGGGGCTGTTATGTCTAAAAAGTATGCATTGCTTGTTGACCTGAGAAGGTGCGTTGGCTGCACATCCTGTCAGGTGAGCTGCAAGATGGAAAATGCAGTACCAATGGGAGAGTTCAGGTCAAAGGTGGATATCGCTGATTCAGGCGAATATCCAAAGGCTAAAAGGTATTTCTTTCCCAAAATCTGTAATCAATGTGACGAACCGCCGTGCATTGTTCCATGCCCTGTCCCTGGGGCCACTTACAAAAGGGAGGATGGAGTTGTAATGGTAAACAGGGACCTATGCATCGGCTGCGGAAGGTGTGTAGGCGCCTGTCCCTATGGAGCGAGATTCTTACATCCCCATATCCCTGTAAAGAACGACCCAACAAAGTATGCCAAGGATGTCCCCGAGGTTAAGGGGAAAAAGGCAAAGGACTTAAGGGTTGTTGATAAGTGTGATTATTGCAGCCACAGGCTTGCGGAGGGCATTGAAGAACCAGCCTGTGTAAGAAATTGTGTGGGTAAGGCAAGATACTTCGGTGATACTAATGACCCTCAAAGCGAGGTCTCAAAACTCATGGCATCCTTAAAAACAGAAACATGGCATCCTGAATATGGCACGAAGCCAAGGACTACTTTTATAGCACCTGATAAAGAGGTCTTCAAAGTGGCTGATGGTCTAATAAACAAATAGGAGGTGAAAATATGCAGGTATCAAGAAGGGTATTTTTGAAATATGCCGGAGCACTCAGTGGCCTGGCAGCGTTAAACAAAACAGGGCTTATCTCTTTAAAACATCTTTCCCCTGCCGAGGCTCAGGCTATGGAGAAGGCTATGGGCAAGTATGAAGTGAAATATACCGCTTGCACCATGTGTCCTGCTGAATGCGGGCTTGAGATGTGGGTTAGGGATGGAAAGATTGCAAAGATCTATGGCAATAAGGCTGTGCCAATGAACGATGGGACTGCCTGTGCAAAAGGTGCCTCAGGTCAGCAACTGGTTTACTCGCCCTACAGGCTGAAGTACCCAATGATAAGGGTGGGTGAGAGGGGCTCGGGTAAATTCAAGAGAGTGACATGGGATGAGGCAATTGATTATATCGGAAAGAAACTGATAGAGATCAAAAAGAAGTACGGAGCAGAATCTGTCATAATGGACTGCGGTGATGTCACGGACAGGGATCAATACTGGAGGCTCTTTTTTGCCTTTGGAACACCGAACTGCACTGAGCATGGCGCTATATGCGACACTCCGAGAAGGCATGGTCCAAAACTCATTGTTGGTGGTAAGCGCTGGGAGCCTGACATAATGAGGCCTGTGCTCGTAAGACAGCCTGATGGCTCATTGAAAAAGGATTATACCTACAAGACAAAACTGATTATTTACAATGGCTGGAATCCCTTTGTGGCAACAAGGATATACTATGAACAGAAAGGCACAGTAGGAGCAAAGGTTGAGAATGGATGTAAGGTTATTGTAATTGACCCATCTTATTCAAATACCGCAACTGCAGCAGATATATGGCTTGCACCGAGAGCAGGGACAGATGGAGACCTCTTTGGAGCAATGCTTAGATACATCCTTGAAAATGACAATCAGAACGACCCCAACAAAAAATACATTGACTGGAGCTTCAAAAAATATTCTGTTGGTTGGGATGAGTTTGAGGCAGCCTTCAAATCATGGTGGAATAAGAAAGACCCGATCAATGGCCTGAGTTACTTCAGCCTCGAATGGGCTGCAGACAGGACAGGACTTTCAAAGGCACAGATAGAGGAACTATCCCATATGTTCGGCATTACCAAACCGGCTGCACTTGTATGGGGTATGCAGTCGCCAGGACATCACTACAATGGCTACTGCGCCTCGATCCTCGGTTGTGCATTGAATGTTATTACAGGAAACTTTGATGTGCCTGGTGGTGTGATAGATACCGAGCTTGTTAAGTCTGATAAAGGCGGTTCTGCAACTGGAAAACAGTTCAAAAAGAGAAAGGTTAAAAGAATGATTGACGGCAAAGAGGTTGAAGGGGAGGTGGAACACCTCCATATGGACCTCTTCGGAAGCAAATACCCTGCTGCCTGGGATGATGCCGTTGCTGATTATCCAAATGCCTTTAAGGAGGGTGTTGACATAAGATATGGGCCCTTCAGGGGTTATCACTATCCTATAAAGGCATATATCCTGAGAACAGGAAACTCCCTTTTAACAGGTTCAGCACCGTGGAGATGGAAGGAGGCAGTAACGGCAAAGGATGAAAAGGGCAATTACAAACTGGATCTCTTTGTCTTTATAGACACCCTGAATCTTGAAAGCGCCCTTTATGCAGATGTAATACTTCCCGAGGCAAGTTATGCAGAAAGACAGAGTCTGAGCGACATTTATCCATCTCATCAGGTTATTTACAACAGGGATGCGGTAATCAAGCCACTACATGAGAGTAAGAAGCCCACAGAGATAATGAACATGCTCGCAAAGAAACTGCATGAACTTGGCGACTCTGATATAAAGCCCGAAGACTTTTGGGAAAAGTACAAGACAGAAGAAGACTTTGTCAATGAGATGCTCGCCGTTGCCCCTGGCAGGGTCAATGTTGGGACACCTCTTCCCTATCCACAGTATCCTGAGGGCTACAAACTCATCGGCACGCCGGAATCACTTGAAAAAGGTAATGTTACCATTGACCGTGAAAAGAAGGTTGTTAAAGGCAAACCTGTAACAGTTGAATGGTTAAGGAACAATAACGGGGTAGCTATATGGCCTATGAGTTGGTATCGTTACAAAAAACACAATGCGGATGAGCCTAATAAGGCATTCCCGAATACCTCAACAAAACTCATTGAGTTCAAATGGGACTGGAAGGATGGTGATAAACGTTATGGCCAGTATAAATCTCATAACGAAAAGATTGAGAAGGCAGGCGGTGAAGTACCTAAAGGATTAAAGGAAATAGGATTTGATAAGTTTCCTTCAACATTCTACTGGTTTGAGACAAAGTGGAATCCCTACACAAATCCTGAATATAAGAAATATGCAAAGGATTATCCCTTCCAGCTTATATGTGGTCGTGTCCATCATACCATGAGCGGAACACAGATGGTTCCATGGTTAGGTGAGATAAAGGCAGAAGGGACATGGCAGCCTATGAATAAGGAATTTGAGGCAGAGGTTCCAGAGGCAATGCCTGCGGGTGAGGAACCAATGAAATCCACGAAGATGAAATTCAAGGCAAATACCTATTCTGTAGGTACAATATGGATGAACATCGATGACGCAAAGAAACTTGGCATTAAAAATGGTGACATGGTAATCGTGGAAAATCCGCTGGGCAAATCCACAAGAGGAAAGGTATTCGCCTCTGGTGGAATAAGGCCAGGGGTTATAAAAATCGGTTTTGCTACAGGCGGAAGGTTCAGTCCCGGCCTTGGCCCTGCCTATAAGACAAAAGACTATACGCCAAATCATAACGAGCTTGTCGACCCAGATGTGTTGAGCCCGATAATGGGATTCCCTGGATATGCGGACATGATCGTGAAGGTTAAAAAGGTAAGTCGGTGAAGCGGTGAAACGGTAAGTCGGTGAAGCGGTGAAGCGGTGAATAGATCCATTAACCTATTCACCCATTCACCTATTTACCCTAAACGAGGTGACAATGATAGAGGGATTAAAAGAAGAGCTTTATTTGTATAACCTTTTGAGGCAATTATTTCTGAAAGAGCCAACAAAGGAATTGATTAATGAACTCTCAGGGATTGAACTTTCGCCACTAACTGATGAGTCAGGGGATGATATAAACTACGGGCTGAAACTCCTTATTGAATCGATCAGAAATAATAAACACAGGCTTGATAAATGGCTTGAAGAACTTTCTGTTGAATATGCTCGTTTATTCATAGGGCCTAAAAATCCTCCAGCAGTACCTTATGCCTCTTTTTATCTATCAGAATCCCATTCATTAATGACAGATGAAACCATTGATGTAAGGAGGAGATACCTTGAAGCAGGCATGGCTACGAAAGACCTTTACAGCATCCCTGATGATCATATCGGTATAGAGCTTGAGTTTATCTATTACCTAACGCAAAAAATAACAGAACTCTTTGAGCAGGGCGAGCGTGAAGAGGCATCAAGGCTCTTTGAGATAAGGGAAGACTTTTTAAGCGGGCATATGGCAAAATGGCTGTTCCTTTTTACGGATAAAATAATTGAGTATACACAGGAAAATTTCTACAAAGGCACTGCGTTTATATTAAGAGGAATAATTCATAATTTCGCATGAAGGATCTATCGGCAAGTTACAGAGATCCCTGGAACCTATTTTCTAACACCATTGGACCTTAGTATGTTCAGTACAATATGGACTTCCCTTTTTAGGTCCGTCTCTTTATCCAGTAATGCTTCGAAATAGGGTATAACAGATGGATCGCCTATCTTTCCCACCGACCTAATTGCACTCAACCTAAGAGCAAAGCTGTCACTGTATAACATTTTCATAAGTATGTCCAAAGCCCTTTTGTCACCAATTTCACCGAGTGAATTTATCGCAGCCTCTCGCACTGAAATGGGATTATCATTATCTGATACTACAGTAATAAGCGTTTCAATCACACGTGAATCATTCTTATATTTCCCGAGTGCCACTGAGGCATGAAATTTCAGGGCAGGGCAATCGTAGTTAAGAAAGGGGTCATTGATAAGCCTGAGCAGAATTTCTATACCTCTCGGATCAGATAATTCTGCAAGCTTCTTTATAGCAGAAATCTGAACCTTCCAGTCAA
>JBKBUA010000317.1:0-641 GCA_046290845.1 Thermodesulfovibrionales bacterium | reverse complement strand
CATTTGTGCCATGATTAAAGCTGGCACTTCCTGTGTTGTTTGTCGGATAACTGTAGCTTATCCCTGCTGGATTGGAGCTTACGCTTCCAGTACCAGTGCCTGAAGCTTTGACTGTTACTGTGTATTGGTTCAGCGTAAAATTAGCCTGAACCGTGCATGCTGCTGTTATGGCATTCGTTGTGTAAGTGTTGCCATTCAGTGTGCCTCCGCATGTGCCTCCTATATTCTGAAGGGTATAGCCTGCATTAGTCGTTATCGTGCATGTGGAGGTTGACCCGTGATTGACTGGATTAGGGTTGCATGTGACAGAGCCGCCTGCTGATGGATTGGCAGATGTTGTGATGGTGTATTGATTCAAAGTGAATGTGGCCGTGCAACTCTTATCTGCATCCATTGTTACCACACCGTCAGAACAATCTGCATCACCGCTCCAGCCTGCAAAGGTGGAACCTGAGTCTGCTTGAGCTGTGAGGGTCACGGTTGTGCCTGAGGTGTAGTCCTCTGAACAGTCAGACCCACAATTAATCCCTGCTGGATTGCTTGTCACTGTGCCCGTGCCTGTGCCTGATTTGATGACTGTGAGGGTATAGGTGCCGGCAGACTCACTCCGCTTTGTCACAAAGGCATCCTTATACTCCCTC
>JBKBUA010000316.1:0-643 GCA_046290845.1 Thermodesulfovibrionales bacterium | reverse complement strand
ACCGTGTAACCATCGTTAATGAGTTTATCAATTAGAGGAAATACCTCATCCTGAATGAGGGGTTCGCCGCCTGTTATTTCTACGAGATTGAGACCCGACTTCCTGACCTCTTCCATAACCTCTTCCTGGGTCATCTCAAAACCATCTTCATAGGCATAGGTTGTATCACAATATGAGCATCTGAGGTTACAGCCGCTCAGCCTTACAAATATGCATGGAAGCCCTGCATAACTCGATTCGCCCTGAATGCTGCTAAAGATCTCACAAATCTTCATTTATCCAACATCTTGATTATCTCTTCAAGATCTCCTATTCTGTCAATGACAAAGTCCGCATCCTTTATCATATCATAGGGTCTGTATCCATAAGTTACAGAGACTGTTCTTAGACCTGCTGCCCTTCCTGCCTCGATGTCGAGATTGCTATCACCAACTATTATTGCCTCCTGTGGTTTCACATCGAGTTCTGCCAAGACCTTTAGGATTGGTAAAGGTGATGGCTTTTTCTCAGGCGTACTATCGCTGCCGATTATCGTATCAAAGAAGTTGCTAAGGCCCAGTCCCTCGAGTATCCTTCTCGAGAGTGCCTCCCTTTTATTTGATATAACAGCCTTTTTGTATTCCTTCAGTCTCTCGAGGGTAAG
>JBKBUA010000315.1:0-645 GCA_046290845.1 Thermodesulfovibrionales bacterium | reverse complement strand
CACGGGCCACGCATTACGGATTATGGTTTTACACTCCTTGAGTTGATAATCGTGATATTTCTTATTACTATTATCCTTGGCCTATCAGGTTTCTTTTTTGCTGGTTCAACATCCTCCCAGAGGTTTAATTCCTCAGTAAGGGGAATGGCAGCAACTCTGAAATATGCAAAGGCCCTGGCATCACTCGATGGAGAGGAGAAAACATTTTCAATCAATATGGATATGAAAACCTACGGAATCAGAGGAAAGAAAACGGTGAGTATCCCAGATGGGATAGGAGTTAAGGTAACAGACCCTGTTAATGGGGACATTTATAATGGTAGATATGACATTGTCTTTTATCCATCGAGAGGTTTGCCAGGTGTAACGATATGGCTATGGGACAAAAAGAGGACGGCAAGGATTGATACAGACCCTGTGGCAGGGACTGTGGTGGTGAGATACTGAGTGGGGAATGGGTTATGGGAGGATACACGATTCAGGATTCAGGATTCAAGATTCAGGATAATTATCCTGTATCCTGTATCATGTCTCGTGTATCGATTCACTCATCAAGGATAAATCACCGATTAGAGGTTACAGATCACGGTTTCACGCTCTTAGAGGTTCTTGTTGCCCTTGCCCTTTTAGCTATAGCAATTACTG
>JBKBUA010000314.1:0-646 GCA_046290845.1 Thermodesulfovibrionales bacterium | reverse complement strand
TCAGGCGGCACCCGGATAACGCTATAGTAGTTGGTGTCTGTTGATCCTACGTGTGCTCTTACGATCTATTCCGTAGACTAGGATTTCTAGATATAAGTTTCAGTTCCTGCCTGGCAGGAATGTCGGTAGACAGTAGCCTTTGTAAGGCATTGTTTTTTAATTGTTTTTTACCCCCGATTCCGGAAACCCCCTGTCTCTTTGAGAGTTACTAACAGGTTACTAACACAGGTTTCCGAACTGTTATTTCACCCTTAACACAGGCAGGAATGCCTATGCTACCACCACAGGCAAGAATGCCTGTGCTACTTCCTGCCACTGGCATTCATTGGTTGTCAAAGAGCAATCTTGGGTTATTTAACCATAAAGGAACCCTGAGGAGTCAAGCCCTTCACTTATGAGGTGGGGGGATTAAACGCTCATGACAGAGCGCCGTGATTCTTCTTGACCTTCTATCTAAGTAGAAGGTTTATAATTGAATATGAAGCCAACACAAAAGGGGATAAAATGCCCTCGCCACTTTGCGGGAATCTTTCTAACCCTTAATTTAAGAGAGGGCAAGGGGGAAGTTGCCGGACAAACCGCAATGACAATGAGGGGTATTTTCAGGTGAAAAGATTATTTATCGGAGACATCGCTAAAAAGTTTG
>JBKBUA010000313.1:0-650 GCA_046290845.1 Thermodesulfovibrionales bacterium | reverse complement strand
TCTGGTAAGATAAGATATTTCTTCATGATAAAGCTGTTATAGGCAAGCACTCCAAGTGAAAACCAGAAACTGTTTGCCCCAAAATCCCCTGTTGGCATATACTCCATTCCTATCCCATTCTTTAACTCCTTTATCACATTCTCTATCTCCCTGTCCGTTAATACCCCCTTTGAATCCTTAAAGGGCCTCCAGTTGTCTATCCTCTTTATCAATTCCTTAACTGCCTGAGCTTTATCTGCTGCTATGCTGAAGGTCGTCTGCTTGCTCCTTAAATAACCCATTACATCTGCCCTGTAGTTTTCACTATCCAATGAGGCATGATTTATCCTCTTGCCTTTAGGTAATGTCTCAAAGGGCCTCTTTATAGCCTCCATTACATCGCCTACTGCATTGCCCTCCCTGAAAGAATGATACACTATCAGCGGTATCTCCTTAAAGGCTGTTATGATCGGCCTGTATCCCTTTACTCCAAGATAGGTCATCTTGGCATCATGCTTTTCAGCCTCTATTATCGTCGGGTCCGAAAATAAGGTGTATTCATCATGACTATCAAGCCTTAATGCCTTTTTGTTTATCTCTTCTATTACATCCTTTGCCCTCAAAAGTCCTGAGCCATTGCCCTGTCTCCTTAACCAATCTCCCACTGTCGA
>JBKBUA010000312.1:0-651 GCA_046290845.1 Thermodesulfovibrionales bacterium | reverse complement strand
GGTATTTACCCTTTTTTGTTACAGGACAGCAGGCTGGTGCTGGAAGTTCCTCAATATAATCCTTTTTCAGGATCTCAAGGATGTCAGGGATTATAGGGTCTTTAAGGAAATAGCACCTGAGCCTTCCATCCATGTAATAGTCAATTATTCCATACTGCCTGAGTATCGCCAGATGCTGTGATACATTTGGCTGGCTTATCTCAAGAAACTCCTCAAGGTCACTCACGCATTTAACACCCCTTGTAAGCTCCTCGAGGATTTTGATCCTTACAGGATGGGCAATGACCCTCAGTAGCTCCACCCTCTGTCCTAAGGTCCTCATTAAACCTCCTTCGATAAACTCAGGACGCTGTCCTTGCATAAAAATATAATAATATTTGCATATATTGTCAAGAAAAAAATTATGCCTTAGAAACCATCTCTGCAAGTTTCCCCTTCTCCTTCATCTGTTCCATAAGAACCTCTTTCATAAGGAGACAGGCCTCTATGACCTTCGGGCTTGCAACCCTGTAATAGATATTGACCCCTTCCCTCCTTGACTTCAGTATCCCCTTGTGCCTCATTACAGCGAGGTGCTGTGATACATTTGCCTTTGGAACGCCCAGTATCTCTACAAGCTCACTAACGGTCTTTTCACCATCCTTCAGGGCA
>JBKBUA010000311.1:0-653 GCA_046290845.1 Thermodesulfovibrionales bacterium | reverse complement strand
CCGTGGCTGTTAAGACAGTTGGGCTTCTCACAGCAATGGCCCTATCAGGCATACCGATACCTGCTGATTCCTCATCCAGCATCCCGATGGTGAGGAATATATATGTTGATATAGGAGATGAGCAGTCCATTGTTGATAATCTGTCAACCTTTTCAGGTCATATAAGGCACATATCTGATTTTCTTTCAAAAACAGGTGCTGAAGACATGGTCATAATAGATGAATTAGGAACAGGGACAGACCCGTCTCAGGGTGCCTCTATTGGCTGTGCTATACTGGAGGAGTTGAGAGATAGAGGTTCCCTTGTCTTTGCTACCACACATCTAACCGAAATAGCTGGCTTTGTCTATTCTTCCCAAGGGATGATCAATGCCTCGATGGAGTTTGATCAAAGAACGCTCAGTCCTCTTTATAGGTTAAGGATAGGAGAACCAGGGGAGTCTCATGCCTTTGATATAGCTGCGAGATACGGGCTTCCTGAAGGTATCATTACGAAGGCGAAGGCCAAACTCGGGAAAGGTGGAGAGTTATACAAGCTCATTAACGACCTTAAGGAAAAGAGGGATGATTACGAAAGGCTCATTAGAGAACAGAAAGGGATGGTGGAGAGGCTCAGGGAAAGGGAGAAGATGCTTAATGAGAAGATTGAACAT
>JBKBUA010000310.1:0-655 GCA_046290845.1 Thermodesulfovibrionales bacterium | reverse complement strand
TCGGTACATAGCTGTCTACCGCCTCCATTAACTCGTGTATGCACTTGTACTCCTCTGCGTTCGGATCCTGGCTCGTCGATTCCATCGCCTTTAACGCACTACCCCTTATTATCGGTATCTCATTGCCAGGAAATCCATACTTGGACAATAACTCCCTTACCTCAAGCTCCACTAAGTCCAGTAACTCAGGATCATCTACCATGTCTGTCTTGTTCATGAATACCACTATGTATGGCACTCCTACCTGCCTCGCAAGCAGGATGTGTTCCCTCGTCTGTGGCATCGGCCCATCTGCTGCTGATACTACAAGTATCGCCCCATCAATCTGCGCCGCTCCTGTTATCATGTTCTTTACATAGTCAGCATGCCCAGGACAGTCTACATGAGCATAATGCCTCTTTTCCGTCTCATACTCTACATGAGCTGTCGCTATCGTTATACCCCTCGCCTTCTCCTCAGGTGCATTGTCTATAGAATCATAGGCCCTGTACTGCGCCAATCCCTTCATCGCCAATACCTTCGTTATCGCTGCCGTTAGCGTCGTCTTCCCATGGTCTACATGCCCTATCGTCCCTACATTTACATGAGGCTTTACCCTCTCAAACTTAGCCTTTGCCATAATTCCTCCTTGCTTCGATTAACTCAGCAATCTGTA
>JBKBUA010000309.1:0-661 GCA_046290845.1 Thermodesulfovibrionales bacterium | reverse complement strand
CACTAATCATCTGTTCAAGCAAGACGCGGAAAGAGATAGAGTATTATAGAGAAAGGCTTGATAACCATCATCCCTTTATATCAGAAAACGGTGGAGGGATATTCATACCTAAAGATTTAGGATTCAGGATTCAAGATTCAAGATTCAAGATCGAGGAAAACAGCAAGTATCTAATAATCAGGCTCGGCGCAAAATATTCAGACCTGAGAAAAGCGGTCGAAGAATTACAAAAAGACGGTTTTGGCGTCAAAGGTTTTGGTGATATGACTGTAGAAGAACTTGCAGAAATAGCAAATATGTCCGTTGACGAGGCAATGATGGCAAAGAAAAGGGATTTTGATGAACCCTTTGTTTTTGATGGCACTAAAACCGAAGAACAAAAACTTTTAGAAGCCATTCTATCAAAGGGATTCAATTTTACTCAGGGCAGATTCTTTCATATCCTCGGCAACAGCGACAAGGGGAAAGCGGTATCTATTTTAATTGGCTTATACAGAGAAAGATTTGGTGACATTAAGACCATTGCTATTGGAGACAGCCCGAATGATATTCCGATGCTTGAAAAAGTCGATCTCCCGGTCATCGTCAAAAAATCGGATGGAAGTTATGATCTACGAATAAAGGTACCTCGCATAATAAAGGCAGATGGCATCGGACCTGA
>JBKBUA010000308.1:0-665 GCA_046290845.1 Thermodesulfovibrionales bacterium | reverse complement strand
CTGATCGCGGGCGAGGCGATACTCGTCGAGGATGATGGACGATATCCGATGCGCCCTGGCGATATCGCGGTGTGGCCCAAGGGCAGCACCAACGGCCATCACCTGATCAACGAGAGCGATGTCGACTGCATCCTCGTCGCGCTCGGCGGCGGCAAGAAATATGACACCGGCGGCGGCTATTCGGACATCGACATGCTGTTCACGCCCGACGGCTATTTCCACAAGGACGGCACGCCCTATCCGGCCAAACGGATTCCCTGAACCGTGTCATTGCGAGGAGCCGAAGGCGACGCGGCAATCTCCAGCCCCGACTTTGCGCGAGACTGGTGGCTGGAGATTGCTTCGCTTCGCTCGCAATGACGAAGGATTACTCGATCCGAAAACCCGTCAGCACGAATTTCGCCGGCGCGGTCGCATAGACGCCGTGGCCGCGCGCGTTCGACGATCCGAACACCAGCCCGACCCGTTCGACATCGGCCAGCGCGTCTTCGAGCGCTTCGGGGCTGTTCGCCGCGGGCCGACCCAGCACCGAAATCCACTGCGGATCGTCGAGGTCCACGCTGATCTCGCCGACGCCCGGCGCCAGTTCGCGTACCGTCGCGGCGGGGGCGTACCAGCGATAATATTGATAATTCCCGCGTGCATTCCAGTTGTCGCCGCGCCGC
>JBKBUA010000030.1:9310-17832 GCA_046290845.1 Thermodesulfovibrionales bacterium | reverse complement strand
CTTTTGTAAGTTTTCTTTATTATCCCTTCTCAGGGATACCACTATTCAAGGGGATAGTTATTCATAGTATCTCCTTAATTTAAGGGTGAAGAGGTTTCACCCATTCACCCATTCACCCATTCACCCATTCACCCAAAGGTTACGGCCCCTTTAAAAAAAGCACGGACAGTGGTGGCAATGTTAATGAGAGGGAATAGGGTCTTCCGTTCCATGGTATTGATGTAGTTAAAGCACCGCCGCCATTACCCATCCCACTGCCACAGTAGAATTCTGAATCACTATTCAATAATTCCTTCCAGAAGCCCTTCTCTGGAACGCCTACTAAATAATTATGCCTCGGAACGGGGGTAAAATTACAGACAACGAGTATAGAAGATCTTCCTTCTTTATCTTTTCTTATAAAGCTTATTATACTCTGTTGCCAGTCATGGAAATCGACCCACTCAAACCCCTCAGGTGAGAAATCCCGTTCATAAAGGGCGGGTTCATTCCTGTAGAGGTGATTGAGATCTCTTACCCAATCCTTTATCCCCTTGTGAAAGGGATATTCGAGGACGAACCATTCAAGCCCTTCCTCGTGATTCCACTCCTTCCACTGCCCTATCTCTCCTCCCATGAAGAGCAATTTCTTGCCAGGGTGTCCGTACATGTAACCAAAAAGGAGTCTGAGATTTGCATTCCTCTGCCATTCGTCACCAGGCATCTTACCTATGAGTGAGCCCTTTCCATGTACAACCTCATCGTGAGAAAGGGGCAGTAGAAAGTTTTCTGAAAAGGCATACCATATACTGAAGGTCAGTTGATCGTGATGGTATTTTCTGAAGATCGGGTCCTTTGAGAAATAATCGAGGGTGTCATGCATCCATCCCATATTCCACTTCATTCCAAATCCGAGGCCTCCAACATAAGTTGGCCTTGTTACCATTGGCCAGGCTGTCGATTCCTCAGCAATGGTAACTACATCGGGGTAATCCTTATAGACCATCTCATTAAGCCTCTGAATAAAGCTGATGGCTTCTAAGTTTTCCCTTCCTCCATATTCATTCGGTATCCATTCACCTCCCTGCCTGCCATAATCGAGATATAGCATTGATGCAACAGCATCTACCCTCAAACCATCGATATGATACTTATCAAGCCAGAAGAGGGCACTGCTTATGAGAAAATTCCTTACCTCGTATCTTCCGTAATTGAAGATATAACTATGCCAGTGAGGATGAAAGCCCTTCCTTGGGTCTGCATGGGAGTAAAGGTGAGTCCCGTCAAAATACACGAGACCGTGTTCATCACCAGGGAAATGGGATGGAACCCAATCGAGGATAACGCCTATTCCTGCCTGATGAAGACAATCTATGAGATACATGAAGTCTTGTGGTGTTCCATACCTACTTGTAGGTGCGAAATAACCCGTGACCTGATAACCCCAGGAACCATAGAAGGGATGCTCCATTACAGGAAGGAACTCCACATGGGTGAAGCCCATGTCCTTTACATAATCAACGAGTTGTTCTGCCAATTCTCTATAGGTGAGAGGTCTGTTATCATCTGTAATCACACGGCGCCATGAACCGAGATGAACCTCGTATATGGAGATTGGTGCATTGAGGTTGTTATGCCTATGCCTGTTTCGCATCCACTCTCCATCATTCCATTCATAGTCAAGGTTCCAGACAACTGAGGCGGTCTTTGGTGGGACCTCTGAATAAAAGGCAAAGGGGTCTGCCTTATCAACCTCGTAATCGTTGAATCTTGATCTTATGTGATATTTGTAAATCGTTCCTTTGTCTAAATTTGGAATAAAACCCTCCCATATGCCCGAGCCATCCTCTCTCGGGCTAAGGAGATTTCTGTTCTTATCCCAGCCATTGAAGTCACCAACGACAGAGACAGACTCTGCATTCGGTGCCCAGACAGCAAAATAGACACCCCTCACGCCCTCATGCTCAATCACATGAGCGCCCATCTTTTCATAGAGGCGAAAATGATTCCCCTCCTTAAATAGATAGATATCATGCTCTGTGAAGATGTTTATGCTCATTGTTACAATTATACATGAGGCTGAAGGCTATAGGCTATAGGCTGAAGTTTTTTCATTGACAAGCCTAAAATATATAGTTTAGTATATAAATAACTGGATAACTAAATGAGCTTCAAGACATTTATAGTAATATCTCTCCTTTCTGTATTGTCTTTCGCGGGCATAGATGATTCCCTCGCTTATTCTGATACCGGAAAGGTTGCACCTGTCTTTGAGTTAAAGGATTTAGAAGGAAAGAAGGTTTCTCTTACTGACTTCAAGGGAAAGGTCATACTCCTGAATTTCTGGGCAACCTGGTGTGCCCCTTGTAAGGCTGAGATGCCATCACTTGAGAATCTTTACAGGAGCCTCAAGGATAAGGGCCTTGTGGTAATAGGTGTTTCTGTTGACAATTCAGAAAAGACGGTCCATTCCTTTATAGAGGAAAAGGGTATAACATTTCCGATCCTTCTCGATAAAGGAAAGGAGGTCTCTTTTGATGATTATGGTGTGATTGGCCTTCCTGTGACCTTCCTGATTGACAAAAAAGGGATTATCGTGGATAAAGTTTTCGGCGAGAGACAGTGGGACTCTGAAGAGGTAAAGGAGAAGATAAAAAGACTTCTCGAAGGGAGGTAACATGAGAAGATTGTTTACAGTGTTTCTAATCTTGCTTATGAGTGGTTGTTCTTCTACCTTTCTCATAAGCAAGGACGGAAAAGGATATTTTTTTGGTAGTAAGTCCGATGCGATTTACAAGATGCTCTGTGACTCAGGAGATCTGAGAAAGATACTGAAGGATGCAACAAAGATCTCTGAGATCACAAAAGAGGCGATTTACCAGTCTAATTGTATAAATCGTTCAGGAGAAAAGGTGAAAGAGATATACGCTACTATGACACCTGAGGAAAGAAAGGATTTGCGTAATGCCTTTAAACTCAATGGTTATGATATCAATTATCTCCCCTGTTGAGACACAATAAACACATCCGGTCGGATGTAAGCTATTTGTTGAATAAGGTGAATAGGTGAATGGGTGAACCCTCTTCACCCCTCTTTGAACTTCTTCATTAGGAATACAGTTCATAGCCTATCGTTCGCAGATAGCCTATATTCTTCAGCCTATAGCCTTCAGCCTAATATTGCCTATCGCTCGCCTATTGATTACTCCCTCCCTTGTAACAGATTGGCAGGCAGTTATATAATATCACCAAATGCTAATCGGTTATAACACAAACGTCAAATACAAAGGTAAAACCTATCATATTCAAACAGAAGATAGCGGTCCCGCAAATCCTCAGATAGTTACCCTTCTTTACCATCAGGGGGCAATACTTGCATCAAAAAAAACGAATTATGCCCACCTCATGGGGCAACCTGATCTCGAGGATAAACTCAGAAATCTCATGAAGCAGCAACACAGGGAGATGATCATGGAGTTAAAGAGGATAACAGGGGCTGATGGTTCGTCAGGCTCGCCATGCAAAGGTGGTGAACCAGAATCGGTAAACCAGGGATCAGTAATCGAAGGACAGGAAAGATCAAACATCCCTGATCTGGAGTCCCGCCAGGGGCAGGATTATTACGGAGGAGAGAAAGAGCAGAATAGCGATGATACTAAAGGACAGAAAATGAGTCTTGATGATATATTGATAGATTTTATAACGAGGAGAGGAAGGAAATGATAAAGGAGATGGGTGGGATAGTTTCGGTTGAAAGGGAGGAAAGATTGACTTTTCTTAAGGAAAAGGCGAAGGAAGTGAGGATCGAGATATTGAAGATGTTGGCTGAGGCGGGTTCAGGCCATACCGGCGGTTCTCTCTCGGCCGCCGACATTGTAACGGCCCTTTATTTTTATAAAATGAGACACAGATCTGACGACCCTAATTGGAGACAAAGGGATAGGTTTATCCTCTCAAAGGGTCACGCAGCACCATTACTTTATACAGTGCTTGCCCTTTCAGGTTATTTTGATAAGGAGCTTTTAAAGACCCTGAGAAAGATTGACAGTCCGTTACAAGGACATCCGAGTTCTAAGATGCTTAAAGGTGTGGAGATTTCCACAGGTTCTTTAGGGCAGGGATTGTCAATTGCGAATGGTATAGCCCTCGGTCTCAGGATGGATGGCCTCGACTCAAGGGTTTATTGTCTTCTCGGCGATGGAGAGATTCAGGAAGGCCAGGTCTGGGAGGCTGCAATGACAGCAGGTCATTACAGGCTTGATAATCTCTGTGCTATCATAGATAACAATGGTCTCCAGATCGATGGATTTTGTTGTGATGTCATGAAGATTGAGCCCCTTACTGATAAATGGCGTGCCTTTGGATGGCATGTTATTGATATAAACGGCCATAATATGGAGCAGATACTAACAGCCCTCGATGAGGCTGAGGCCACAAAGGGATTCCCTACAATGATCATTGCGAGGACAGTAAAGGGGAAGGGTGTGTCAATCTTTGAGGGAAAGGCAAAGTATCATGGAATTGCACCGACAAAAGAAGAACTCGAAATAGCATTAAAGGAGTTAGGTGGAGATGGGCGATAGAAAAGGAGGGCCAGGGGTTATGGGGTATAATCGAGAATTTAAGCTCGCAGGGCAGGCCATTGCAACAAGAGATGCCTATGGTGATGCCCTCCTCGAGCTCGGCAAGAGAAGAAATGATATAGTTGTCCTCGATGCAGACCTATCGGGCTCTACAAAGACTGCTAAATTTGCAAGTGCCTTTCCCAGGAGATTCTTTAACATTGGTGTCTCAGAGCAGGACATGGTTGGAACCGCAGGAGGGCTGTCCCTGACAGGTAAGATTCCCTTTGCCTCCACCTTTGCCATATTCGAGACAGGGAGGGCCTGGGAGCAGGTGAGACAGACGATATGTTATTCGAGACTTAATGTCAAGCTTGTAGCCACTCATAGCGGTATAACAGTTGGTGAGGACGGCGCCTCCCATCAGGCACTTGAGGATATAGCTGTTATGAGGGTTTTGCCTGAGATGACCGTAATTGTGCCTGCCGATGGCTTTGAGACAGAGCAGGTTATATCAGCAATTGCTGAATATGATGGACCTGTTTATGTCAGGCTCGGAAGGGGTAAGGTGCCTTCTGTTATGCCCGAAGATTACAGATTCGAGATCGGAAAGGCCTATACATTCAATCTTGGAAGGGATGTGAACATTATAGCAACAGGTATCATGGTCTCCGAGGCCCTTAAGGCTCGGGATATGTTAAAGGCGGACGGTATTGATGCAGGCGTAATAAATATGTCAACCATAAAACCCCTTGATAGAGAAACGGTTTTGCAGGCTGCTGAGTCAAATCTCATTATAACTGCAGAAGAGCATTCAGTCATTGGTGGTCTTGGTAGTGCTGTATGCGAACTTCTTTCGGAAAAAAGACCTGTTATGGTAAAGAGGATCGGCGTAAGGGATAAGTTCGGTCGTTCGGGCAAGCCTGATGAACTGATGAAACTATATGGTTTAACAGCGGAGGATATTGTTAAGGCAGTACAACAAAATCTATGATAGCCTTTCATGATGTCTCAAAGTTTTATGATACTAATACTGCCCTCCAGAATGTCACATTAAAGATTGAAAAGGGAGAGATGGCCTTTATTACAGGCCCTTCTGGAGCTGGTAAGTCAACCCTTTTGAAATTAATCTATGCTGCTGAAAGGCCCGATACAGGAAGGGTTACTGTTGGAGAATGGGAGAGCGACAGATTAAGGGAATCTGATATCCCCTACATGAGAAGAAATATAGGCATTGTATTTCAGGATTTCAGGCTCCTTTATAACATGAATGTCTATGATAATGTTGCCCTCTCACTGAGGGTGAGGAAGTTATCAGAGAGGGAAATAAAACCGATTGTCCTCGATGTACTGAAACTCGTTAACCTTCGACACAAGGTTGAGGCCTATCCATCAGCATTATCAGGTGGTGAGCAGCAACGAGTTGTGATAGCGAGGGCTGTTGTTGGTGAGCCTTTTATAGTCCTTGCTGATGAGCCCACAGGAAACCTTGACCCGGATACGGCCTCGGGGATTATGAGAGTCTTCAGAGAGATCAATGCTAAGGGAACGACTATCCTTATTGCAACGCACAACAGAGAACTTTTTAGGGCAACAGGAATGAGGGTTTTGAGACTTGATAGTGGCTCTATAGTGGAGGAGATGAGGGGATAATGAGATATACAATAAGGGTAGCTTTTCAGAGCCTCTATCATGAGAGGTGGATAAATCTCCTTTCTATACTTAGTATGGCAACCGGTCTTATTATAATAGCAGTTGCCTTAATATCCCTTTACAATATCGATCTCTTTTCAAAAAAACTGCCTGAGAGATTCTCTATGATTGCATATCTTAAGGATGATTTATCATCGGCTGATAAGGACAACATCATCGCCTCAATAAAGAGGAACGACATCGTCAAAGGCATAAGATACATATCAAAAGATGATGCCTTGAGGGAGTTGAGGTCCTCTCTCAAAGAGGCTGATTATGTCCTTGAGGGACTTAAGGACAATCCCCTTCCTGCCTCGATTGAGGTTAGATTAAAAAAGGAGGCGGTATCCCCTGAGGCTGTTAACAGATTTGTAGCGTCGCTGAAAAAGATAAAAGGCATAGAGGATATACAGTATGGAGAGAAATTCCTGATATCTCTAAAATCAATTAAAAGCGGATTGGAGATAATGGGATTAATCATTGCATCTGTAATGACCGCAGCATCGGTTTTTATAAGCTATAGCACTGTCAAGATCCTCTTTTACAGGAGGCGGGAAGAGATAGAGACACTGAAACTCCTCGGTGCAAAGGCAGGGTTTATAAGGACACCTTTTCTTATTGAAGGAGGCATAATAGGATTTACTGGAGGCATTGTGAGTATGCTTTTCATCTTGATCTTTTATTACGTTGTCTATGTCAGGCTCGGTTATACTATACCACTAATTAAGTCAGCCATTTTTTATCCTGCCATGTCTTTTCCACTCCCTCCGCTCGGGCTTTTCCTCGGCATTATTGGTGCCTTAATCGCCATAGGGAGGATAAGGTATTAATTCGTGATGGGTGAATAGGTGAAGGGGTGAATGGGTGAAGAGGTTAATCTGCATTATCTTAAATGCATTTTTCATCATCTTTGTCTTTATCTTCCCGCTGACTGTTCATGCCACGAAGAATCCAAAGGAGCAGTACAAAAAGATCCAGAGAGATATTGAAGCCCATAAGGAAAAACTCGAGAAGATAAAGAAACAGGAGCATTCAACCCTCGAGGATATAGACAGGGTTAATCGGAGGCTTGATAATATAATCTCGGAACTGAGAAAGCAGAGGAAGAGGATTGAAGAAATAAATGCCGAGATTAGAAGGATAGAAGCAGAAAAGTCCGAAAAAGAAAGGGAGATAGAAAGGGAAAAGGCATGGCTTATAAGAAAATTGAGGGCATTACAGAGATACGGTAATAGCCTCGATTTGATGATTATTCTTACATCATCTGATGATGTGGGAGAAATAATGAGGAGATGGAAGTATCTTGAAAGGATAAGCCTTTACGAGAAAAAGGCAATCGAGGATTATTCAAGAAACCTTGAACAACTGAATCAACATGAAAAAGAGCTAAAAGAGCTTAATGAGAGACTTAGAAGGGGTGAGGAAAGAATAAAACTCAATGAGGCAAGTCTTCTGGAGAACAAGAAGGAGAAGGAGACGCTACTTGTATTGATCAGAAGGGAGAAATCATCTCATGAGAAGATGATCAAAGAGTTGAATGAGGCATCAAAGAAACTCCTCGACCTTCTCAGGGAGATGGAGAAAAAAGAAAAGGAGGAAGAGGATGTTTTCGCTGGTAAAGGATTCCCGTCACTGAAAGGGAGACTCCCCTGGCCTGTAAATGGCAAGGTTGCCATACCTTATGGCAGCCAGGTTGATCCGAGATTCAACACACCTGTCTTCAGGAACGGTATATACATAGAGACAGGCGAAGAAACCGTGAAGGCGGTATCAGGAGGAAGGGTTGTTTTTTCGGACTGGTTCAAGGGTTATGGAAATCTTGTCATAATAAATCATGGAGAAGGCTATCATACACTTTATGGAAATTTATCCGAGACTTTTTTTAAAACAGGAGATATAATAAAAGAAAGGGAAGTAATCGGGAAGGTTGGGGAATCAGGTATGCTTAACGGTCCATCCCTTTATTTTGAGGTGAGATATAAAGGGAAACCCCTTAATCCCCTTCAATGGTTGAAGAGAAAATAAATACTGGAGGTTAGGATGAAGAATAAAAGAGTGAGACTTGTTGTAGTATCTGCTCTGGTGCTTGCTGTGCTGGCAGGTATGATGCTCGGTAGATGGTCTGTTGGTCTTGTAGATGCTCAAGTGGAGGGATACGAAAATCTAAAGACCTTTACAGAGGTTTTATCCCTCGTTAAGAAGAACTATGTGGAAGATGTAAAGACAAAGGAACTGATATATGGTGCTATTAAGGGGATGCTGAGCTCCCTCGATCCACATTCTGGCTTT
>JBKBUA010000030.1:7081-9211 GCA_046290845.1 Thermodesulfovibrionales bacterium | reverse complement strand
ATGACACCTGATGCCTTTAAGGAGATGCAGGTTGACACGAAGGGAGAGTTCGGAGGCATAGGGATACAGATAGGGATAAAGGACGGACTACTTACGGTAATAGCACCTATTGAGGATACGCCGGCATACAGGGCTGGAATAATCGCGGGCGACAGGATTATCAAGATAAACGATGAAGGCACAAAAGACATGGGTCTTCACGAGGCTGTCAGCAAGATGAGAGGGCCAAAGGGAACAACGGTAAAGATAACGATTCTCAGAGAAGGCTGGAAAGAACCAAAGGAATTCACAATCACGAGGGATATAATAAAGGTTAAGAGCGTTAAATATAAGGTTATTGATGACAGGATCGGGTACATAAAACTCACTCAGTTCCAGGAGCAAACCGCCTCTGATTTATCTGCTGCCCTGAGTAAGCTCTCAGAGGAAAAGATAGACTCTCTCGTGCTCGATATGAGGAATAATCCTGGCGGTCTTTTAAGCAGTGCAGTTGATGTTGCAAGCCAGTTCTTGCCACCTGGTAGACTCGTGGTCTACACCAAGGATAGATCAGGCGAAAAGGTTGAGTATCAATCGAGCGGAAATCGCCCTTACTATGATAAGCTCACCATGGTTGTCCTTGTTAACCAGGGCAGTGCAAGCGCCTCAGAGATAGTGGCAGGTGCGCTGAAGGACTGGAACAGAGCGGTTCTTGTGGGAGTTCAAACCTTTGGAAAAGGCTCTGTTCAGAGCGTAATACCACTTAGCGATGGCTCAGGGATAAGATTGACTACAGCACGATATTATACACCTAAGGGTATTTCTATTCAGAATACAGGGATTACGCCTGATATAATTGTCAAGTTAGAGGCAAAGGATGGAAAGGAGCATGTTGTTGTAAGGGAAAGGGACCTTCAAAAACATCTCAAAAATGATCAAAGGGACGAAAAAGAAGAAATGGAGAAGGAGACGGCACCAATAGAGATCTCTGAAAAGGATGATACACAGTTACAGAGGGCAATAGACCTGTTAAAGACCTGGAGGGTCTTTAGCAAACAGGCAAGTTGAATGTCCTTGGATTAAACTAAGCCAGATGTCAAGGATTATCTTTGATATAGAGACGGTTGGTAAAGACTTTGAGTCCTTTGATAAGGTAACGCAGGATTATCTCCTTCGCTGGGCAGAGACTGATGAAGAGATAAAGGAGGCAAAGGAGAATCTATCCTTTTACCCCCTTACAGGAGAGATCGTCTGTATCGGCATGCTCAACCCCGACACAGGCAGGGGTGCTGTGTATTTCCAATCACCCAATGACCTTCTTTTGCCATTTGAAGAAGAGGGGATCAAGTTCCAATCCGGTAACGAGAAAGAGATAATAGAATGGTTCTGGAACGCAATAAAGAGTTATGACCAGTTCGTGACCTTTAATGGAAGGGCCTTTGACTGTCCCTTTATAATGATAAGATCTGCTGTTCATAAGATAAGGCCAACGAGGGACCTGATGCCTAACAGGTACAATGGCACTCATATTGATCTCCTCGATCAACTGACCTTTTATGGTGCCTCGAGAAGGAGGTTCAGCCTCGATATGTGGTGCAAGACCTTTGGCATTAAGAGTCCAAAGGAATCAGGGATAACAGGATATGAAGTGAAGGATCTCTTCAGTTCAGGAAGGTATGTTGAGATCGCTCGATACTGTCTCGGTGATCTGATAGCCACAAAGGAACTCCTCGAATACTGGGAAAGATATATAAAGTTTTCTTCATCATAACAATGAAATCAACTAAAAGAAACACGTTTTACCATGATATTCATGAGGAATGTGGTGTCTTTGGTGTCTACAATCATCCCGAGGCTGCGAACCTGACTTATCTGGGTCTCTATGCCCTCCAGCACAGGGGACAGGAGGGCGCTGGCATATGCTCCTCTGACGGAAGGCAATTGTATTTAGAGAAATCAATGGGTCTTGTGGCTGATATCTTTACGGAGAAAAGGCTAAAAAGGGTTCCTGGTCATATAGCAATAGGACACAACCGTTATTCAACAGCAGGAAGCAGTGTGCTCAAGAATGTCCAGCCAATAGTGGCTAACTTTGCCCTCGGTTCCTTAGCTATAGCACATAACGGAAATCTTGTTAATGCCTTTAACCTC
>JBKBUA010000030.1:4878-6984 GCA_046290845.1 Thermodesulfovibrionales bacterium | reverse complement strand
CTATATTCCAGTCTACATCCGACAGTGAGGTAATAGTTCATCTGATAGCGCATGCGAGGGCAGAAAATATCCATGAAAGGATAATACAGGCCTTAGGAAGGGTTAGCGGTGCCTTCAGTCTACTCATATTAACAGAAAAGGAGTTGATTGCTGTAAGGGATCCCTTTGGTGTAAGACCATTGAGCCTTGGACAGGTTGATGGTGCCTATGTCATCGCCTCCGAGACCTGTGCCTTTGACCTTATTAATGCGACATATATAAGGGATATAGAACCCGGTGAGATGCTCATTATTAATGAGGATGGTTTACACTCTCTCAGGGCACTTTCAAGTATCAGAAGGGCTCACTGTATCTTCGAATTTATATACTTCTCGAGACCTGACAGCTATATCTTCGGTTATCAGAATGTAAATGCCATAAGAAAGGAGTTTGGCCGACAGCTTGCGAGGGAATCCGTCATTGAGGCTGACCTCGTGATCCCCGTTCCAGACTCTGGTGTACCGGCAGCCCTCGGATTTTCTGAAGAGAGCAAGATACCCTTTGATTTTGGTCTTATAAGAAATCATTATGTAGGAAGGACATTTATTGAACCAAAGCAGGCTATAAGACATTTTGGTGTAAAGATAAAACTGAATCCAATAAGGAAACTCATCGAGGGTAAGAGGGTTATAGTCGTTGATGATTCTATTGTAAGGGGAACTACATCAAAGAAGATAATAAAGATGATAAGGGAATTGGGAGGCGCAAAAGAGGTTCACCTGAGAATAAGTTCTCCTCCCACGATTGGCCCCTGTTTCTACGGTATAGATACTCCAACAAGGCAGGAATTGATAGCATCGAGCCACAGGACCGAGGAGATAAGGAAATACATTACGGCCGATTCCCTTGCCTACCTCAGCCTCGAAGGTATAAGGAAGATCGTTCCTGATTCTCAGAATTATTGCACAGCCTGTTTTGATAATGATTATCCCATACTCTTCCCGGGTGAACAATACGAACAGATGGAGTTGCTTTTCAGATAAGGGGATTTTATGCATTCCTTAACAGAATCTATTGCGTCGATCTTTAAAACCAATCTCGCTGTAAAAAAAGACGAACGTGTCCTTGTCTTTACAGACAGGATCAGGGAGGGAGAGGTTCTCGATGTAAAGGAGCAGTGCAGGAGGGAGAGGCTCAGAGACATCGCTATTCTTACTGCCGAAATAGGTAAGGCCTTTGGAAAGATACTTTTTTATGAATACCTCTCCACAATGAGTCATGGTACTGAGCCACCAGAAGAGTTATGGACCATAGCCTTTGGTCAGAAGGCATCAGGGGAGTTAAAAAAACACGGTTTCTTAGACTTGCTCATAAAAAAGGAGATTACTGACGAGGGGATAAAGAAGGCGGAGGCAATAATCTCAAAGAATAAGAGAACCGCTGTGGATGCAGTCATTGCCCTTTCCAATTATTCAACATCTCATACGAGGTTCAGGGATTTCCTTACGAGGATTTGTGGATGCCGTTATGCCAGTATGCCCTTATTTGATGTCACAATGTTTGAAGGCCCTATGAACGTGGACTGGAAGAGATTATCTAAAAAGACAAGGGCACTTGCGAGGATTATTAACACTGCTGAAGTTATCGAGATAAAGACACCAAACGGCACTCTTATAACGCTTTCCAAGAAGGGAAGAAAGGCCCTGTCCGATGACGGAATATTAACAAAACCTGGTGCCTTTGGAAATCTTCCAGCAGGGGAGGTCTTTCTCGCTCCTGTTGAGGGGACCGCTGAGGGAAGGCTCGTCCTTGAATGGGCTCCCACAAGAGAGTTGAGATCACCCATAACCCTGAATGTAAAGGACGGGAGGGTAGTAGATGTTGTAGGTGATGAACCTTATGTGGATTACCTTATCGAAAAGATGAAAGAGAGGGAGGACAACCGGAATATTGCTGAACTTGGAATAGGGACAAATGAGAGGGCTAAGAGGCCTGACAATATCCTCGAATCAGAAAAGATCCTCGGCACTATTCATATTGCCCTCGGTGATAACAGTTCCTTTGGAGGAAAGGTAAAGACGCCCTTTCATCAGGACTTTATCTTTTTTAGGCCAACGGTAAAACTTA